>CAVOEZ010000122.1:0-8881 GCA_963694355.1 Latescibacteria bacterium UBA2968
AAAAAGGAAGGCAAAAAATCAATTTTCGCTCGCTTAGGCGCAATAATGCTCGCATCAGTGGTGACGACCCCAACCTTGGCACAAGAAGATACTATCGAAGAGGTTATCGTAACTGGTATCCGCGGCAGCTTGCAGAGGGCGCTGGGAATTAAACGTAACGCCAGCAACATCGTCGACGCCATTGTCGCGGAGGATATCGGTAAGTTTCCGGATCAGAATCTGGCGGAGTCAATACAGCGTATTCCAGGGGTCGCCATCGACCGGGCGCGCGGTGAAGGTGCGCTCGTGTCCATCCGCGGCCTGGGACCGGAGTTCGTCAGGGTCGAGGTCAATGGCCGCACTGGCCTATCCGGAGCCGGTGGGGGCGCTGCAGGCGGCATCGGCGGGTTGACCAACAGCCGCAGCTTCTTTTTCGACTCCATGCAGTCCGAGCTCGTGGGGGCTGTGGAGGTATACAAGTCGACGCAGGCAAACCTGCTAGACGGCGGCCTGGGGGGCACGGTCAAAATCCGTAACCGTCGACCGTTCGATAATGGGGGGGACCGCATCGTTGCCGGTAGTGTGACGGGCACCTACAGCGAGCTGGCCGATGACAATGGATCCCGTTTCTCTGGTGTATTCAGTGACACCTTCGCCGACAAGACCTTGGGTTTTCTCGTCGGCGTCGCGTATGACGATCGCCCTGTCCGGGAGGACTGGTTTTCAATACCGGACTACGAGCCCAAGATCTTCAAAAATGCGGTCGACGAGAACGGGGTTTCGCTCGACGGAACTTGCACGCTCCTGGATACCAATGAGGGTTGTGGGTATGCGGCTGGCAACGTGCGCATGGGTCTCGTTCAGGATCAGCGCGAGCGGCTGAACATTTCTTCGGCGCTCCAGTGGCGCCCTTCAGATACCGTCGATGTGACCATCGACCTGCAGCACAATGAGTTCACCCGCGAATATTTTGATGTCCAGCTGCCGCTGCGTACCCAGGCCGGACTCGCCGCTGGCGCGCGGGAGGTTTTCACGAACGAGGACGATGTCGTCACGTTTTTCTCCACGGATAGAGCGCGCCCACGGCCATTTCCGCGTGACTTCGATACCAAGGTCAAGCAGGATCAGATTGCCGGCAACATCACGTTCACACCGAACGAGAAGATCGAGGTCAACCTCGATGCGTCTTGGTCCGAGTCCACGACCGACGAGCTACAGCTGTCCGCGTTCTACGATATCGCGGGCGGAGTGCCGGCAAGCTTCGATTTACGTAGCTCCTTCATTCCCTCGGTCAGTGTTGATGCCGATCTGACCGACCCTTCGGCCTACACCTTTTCCCTGTTTTCAGACACCGATCGGGACGTGGTGGACGAGGAGATGAGTTTGCGGGGCGATGTCACCTACTCCTTCAATGATGGGTACTCGATCGAGGCTGGCTTCAGCTTCCAAGAGCGGGAACGTTCAAACGACAGAGTCAGCAGAAGCATCGGTACTCGATACGGTAACTTCCTCAACGAGCCGCTCACCAACACCGTTTATCACGAACTGCCCGTGAGCGACCTCTTCTCCGGTATCGGTGGCGGCGCGAGTACGTGGCCCACGAACTGGCTGTGGGCGGATCCTGCGGCTGTCAGGCAGCAGTATATGGTTGACCGCGCTGGCGAACTTCCGGACGACCAGTTCGCCAGCGCGGATGCGCTGAGTGGAGAAGCGTTTTTGATCAACGAAAAGACCTTGGGCGGATACGTCATGTTGAATCTTGGGGGATTCGTGGGAGACACACCCTTCTCGGGGAACGTCGGCGTGCGGGTCGTGCAGGTCGACCGCGCCGCGACGGGTAACGTTCAGCCGATCAATGACGTGGTTTTTAGTGAGGCGTCCGGCGTCTGGGTATTCGAGTTGGCGTCAGCCGAGCCTCAGACATTCAGCAGCGATAATATCGAGGTGCTGCCATCGCTCAACTTGAAGTTCGATCTGCGCGACGATCTGGTCGCGCGATTCGCCTGGGGCAAAACCATGACGCAGCCGTCCTTCTCACAGCTGAATCCCGGGGGCACCAAGCTGGCGTCCACCCGTACCATCAATGAGGGCAACCCCTTTTTGGAGGCCTACGTGGGTGAGGCGCTCGATCTCACCCTGGAGTGGTACCCGACAGACAATGCCATCATCGCGGTGGCGGGTTTCGCTAAAAAGGTGGAGTCCTTCATCATCACAGAAACGAGGGTTGTCGATTGGCTTGATCCAATCACCGGTCAGCCGATCCCAGACCCGGAGAGCGGCGGTAATGTGCGGCTACAGCTTAATGGTCCCACGAATCAGGATGGCGCCTTCATCGGCGGTGTCGAGCTCGCTTTACAGTACGCGTTCACGAACCTGCCTTCGCCCTGGGACGGCTTCGGCACGCAGCTTAATTATACGTATATCAACACCAATGCGGAGTTCATCAACCCGAACAGTGGCGCCTCCTTTAACGTGCCGGGTTTGTCGGAGGGCACGGCCAATGCGGTGCTCTTCTACGAGAAAGATCGCTGGAGCGGGCGGTTGGCGTGGAACTGGCGCGACGAATTTCTGTCGCGTGTCTCCGATACTCGGTCCAACCCCAGGTTCGTCAAGTCGTACACGCAGCTGGACGCAAGTTTAGGCGTCAACCTGACAGACAGGATCAGCCTGGTGTTCGAGGGCCTCAACCTCACTGACAACAACGTCGAGGAATACAACATCGTGGGCCCGGTGTCGGATTGGAATCAATTTCATGGGGTCTCGAACAGCGGACGGCGTTTCCAGGTAGGCGTGCGCATGACCCTGTGACCAAAGAGCGCCTGGCTGTCTGTTTCGGATGCGCCAGGCTGGGGAATAATTCTGAATCCAACTGTACTAGAGTCACACCTGTTATGACTACATATCCCAAGCCAAGATTGCTTGTCAATTCACTGCTGGCTGCATTTTTTCTCTATGGCTGCTCTGCCGAAAATGAAACAGCTGCGGTAAGCAGTAGAGACTACGTCAGTGAAAACATGCGATTGCGTATCGAACAGCTTAAGCAGAGCGTTGCTGGTGAACCCACCAGCGAGAGTACTATCGCAGAGCGAGCCGAATTGCTGGCTGATTGGATTGATGCTTATGCGCTAGCCGGTGGTGAGGTGGGAGTGGACGCCACGGGAATTCGCATTCAGGCGACATTGCCCCCGACCGGCAATGCTGCCGTAACTCAGTCCCATAATGTCGACAGGTTCGTGCGTGAATTTGCTCTGCGCGACGAGGAAGGCGCCCTTGGCTTTCTCTTCTCTGACGAACTCGGACCCTACGTTGTAGGATCGATGCAGTCTTTAAGCCAGACTTGGCGTGTTGGCTCTCGGTCAGTGGAAACCGGTGGGGGGTTCTGGGTAGCCCGCCACTTCGCCGCTAATTTCGGTCAGTTCCAAACCGACGATCCGGCAGGTCCGGGTTTTATTAGCATCGAAACAACAGACGACGATGCAGTATTTGAACGAGAGATCTATATGGCTTCCGGCCCCCATGGCGGCTTCGAGGCGCGCAACGCGCAACCAGCCATAGCCTTTCGCCTGGTTGCCGGCGAATTGGATAGAGGCTCAAGTGTCACCATAACGTATGGAGACCAACGACAGGGCGGGTCGGGTCTGCAAATGCCCACTTTCGAAAGTGTACGAATGCCGCTACCACTTTACGTGGACTTGGATGGCTCCGGAGAATGGCGATCCCTGCCCATTACTCCATTCGTCATTACCGGAGGTGAAGCCACTGGGGTTCATGCGTTCGGGCCTAGCGTGGTGGAACCTGGTGAGAGCTTTGAATTATCTGTGCGTGCTGAGGACCCGTATTCCAATCGTGCAACGGGGGAAATACCCGCCTTTGAAGTGCTGATCAATGACGAAGTCGTAGCGACTACACAAGCAGGCAGCGAGGCCATTACCGTGCTGGAATTAAGCCTTCCGAACGCTGGCCCCCATTGGGTATCTGTGCGCGGCATCGATGGCACTATCAGCGGTATCGGTAATCCTATCTTGGTGGAGCAGAATCCTCAGTTCCGGATCTACTGGGGTGACACTCATGCTCATTCCGGCTACTCCGAAGGTATAGGCACCGTTGATCAATTCATGGGCTTTGCCCGTGACGATTCCCGTCTCGACTTCGTTACCCATTCCGAACACGATGTCTGGCTTGATGCCGGAGAATGGGAACTAATCCGTCGCACCACTGCCGAGTACGATGAACCGGGAAAATTTATACCCTTCCTCGGTTGGGAATGGACTCGACAGACACGCTTTGGCGGACATCATAATGTTCTATTCCGGGAAATTGGCGATCAAACGCCCGTATCGAGTCTGCAGTTTCCGGTACTGTCGTCGCTCTATGCAGAGCTGCATGAACGCTACGACTCTGCTGATATCGTAGTCATTCCCCATGCCCATAACCCGGGAGATTTTCGTCAGTCTGATCCGCAGCTTGAACCCCTCATCGAAGTCATGTCCATCCATGGGTCTTTTCAGTGGTTCATGAAGAATTACCTTTCTCATGGGCACGAGGTAGGCGTGATAGCAGCGTCCGATGACCATTTGTCGCGACCTGGTTACTCCGCACCCCACACGGGTTCCCTGGCTCAGCGTGGTGGCTTGGGAGCAGTATTAGCGCCGGTACGATCCCGCGACGCTATATTCGATGGCATGAAGGCCAAGCGTACTTACGCGACTACCGGTGATCGTCTGATCCTGAAGTTCGATGTTAATGGCACCAACATGGGACAACGGGCGCCTTACAGTGAAAGTAGAACGATTTCGGGCCGCGTCATTGGTACTGGGCCGATTCGATCAATCACTTTGTACAAGAACGACGAAGTGCTCTGGAAGGAAGAGTATTTGTTGGAGGATAACCCAGGCAGTGAACAGGAATTGTTGTTGAGCTTTAATTCCGACTCGACACCGTATTTCAGTGGTGACATGCCACGAGGCTGGCGTCACTGGCGGGGCGAGCTGCAGGTGAATGGAGCTGAGTTGATAACCGCGATACCGCAGGATTTTTACAACCCTACTACCCAGTATTTTCAACAAAACGGCAACGTAGTCTCGTTCGGAACTCATACCCGGGGAGACTCTAGCTCTATTCGACTGAGGTTGGCTGAGGTTGGTCCGGATGCGTCTATATCGCTAAACTTGGAAGAGGCCACAGAAACCGGGTGGGCACCCCCTTTCTATCGTCAGCGTGCCACTATTGCTGCGACCAGCATAGAGCTGAACCTTGCGGAAATTGTCGCAGGCATAATGACTAGAAACCTTCCGCAAGCTGAATACCCTAACGACAGTGTCGCCATCCGTCGTGTTATCAACGGAGGCGAACGTGATATCAGCTTCAGGATTTCTGATGCGGAGCAACCAGACCAGGGTGATTATTATTATTTCAAGGTAGAACAGGCCAATGATGCAATTGCCTGGTCGAGTCCGGTATGGGTGGGAGGTTATCCTTCCCAATAGCGCAGCAAAGATTGGCAATTACAATTGCAGGCATTCGACAGCGTAGTGGAAGAATCTGGGTAGACGAATAACCAAATAACCAGTGTATCCAGGTGAAAGGACGCCGAAAATATGAAGCGTAGAAAGTTCATTCAAAACGGAGGTCTCATATCAGGCTCCTTGTTACTTCCCTCTTTCTCTCGCGCGGCTGACGCATGGTCCGGCGGCAAAATTCAACATCTTATTCCTCTGGTAAATTCCGATTCATTAATGCTCAAGGTTTCTTTTTCGGAACCGCAATCGTCGCCAGTTCTGCGAGTAGGACAGAATCGATTTCCAGGGCAGCAAACGGATACACTCGGAAGGTTTTGGTCATTTCGTGCAGCAGGTTTGGAAAGTAATCAAGCATACGAACTCACGCTTCTTGCTCAGGATGGAACAAGTTTTGCCGAACCCTGGCCACTTAAAACAGCTCCTTCGGAAAACAATAATACGGAAAGTGTGCGGCTGTTAATATTTAGTTGCGCAGGTGGCCCGGACAACGCCATGCTGAATAATGGGGACTGGCGCTATCTACCGGTTTCAATCAGGCAGAGAATTTTTCGACGGGCCCTGTCCTTCGCTCCCGACCTGGCTATTGGAATTGGCGATCAGGTTTACTGGGACCAAACTATCAATGCCCGCCGCAGGAGTCCCCGTGGTGATGCAGTTCGAGAACTCATCTGGGGAAAGTACGGAAGTTTTAACGAAGACCTCCCGGTTTTTGGTGCCGACAACGAAGCAACATTAACCGGTTGCCTCGATGAGCAATTGGCTTCGCTTTACAGTACCGACTTCCGCTCGGTGCCACTGATTCTTACGCAAGATGATCACGACTATTTCGAGAATGATGAGGGCACTGATGATCTCATTACATTTCCGCCGCGCAATTTTTCTGCGCAACTAGCCAAAGCCTCCCAGTCTCTGTATTTCCCAGAATTCTTGCCGGATCAGTATCGACCGACGAATTTGGCAGGCTCTACGGCAGATGGTTTAAGCGAATCCTATGGTTCTTACCGCTGGGGTTCGTTACTGGAGGTGTTGATGTACGACTGCCGCCGATTCCTGAGTCTGAAAGGACCTACGGCAAATTTCATCGAGGAACAGGCAGAAAGGTGGCTGGCAGGGAGAAACGAGCAGGAGCAAAGTGCGCGACATCTTATTCACATTCCCTCCACTCCTTTTGGTTGGTCGGCTGGCAAGTGGGGTGAGTGGTATCCGGATTACTTACAGCCAAATGGTCAATTGGGTCTCGAGAATCCCAAACCTTATTGGCAGAGCGGATGGTTTCAACAACACCAACGCATACTGGGTTCGATTGCGGCACAGAATGATAGAATACCGTTGATTATTTCTGGCGATCTTCATGCTATAGGATCTGGTTTGATTACGCGCAGCGGGGATCTCAATTTCGATCGAGGTGTTAATACGATTCTTGCAGGCCCAATTGGCACCGGAACTGGTTGGCCAAGCAACGGCCGAGGCATCGAATCTACAGTGCCTTCGATCATGACCGTGGAAGAACGTGTTTCCCCTATCGAAAACAATGGGTTTTCAATACTCGATATCGATCAGGACACTATTGAAGTCAAACAGTTTGCGTGGCTGCCAGGACTGGGATTGGACGCACTTGATAGCCTGCAACCCTTCTCGACCTTCAGACTGAATCGTTGAATTCCTGCAGTAATATTGTTCCACGCTCACGAAACTAGACAATGCCTGGAGTCGAACAACCCTTTTATTGCTCTGAGCTTGTCCTGTGAGCAGTAATTTTTAACAGAGGATCAATAGACATTTTGAAAACAATAAATACTCTATCCACAATTGCTTGCTCCGTTTTTCTTTGCTTTTCTGCCTTGCAAGCAGCAGAGCCAGCCAACATCACTGTCACCCGTCTTGGCGATGGTCCTATCATCACTCCTGAAATGGATACTCGAATGGGTGGCAATATCCAGGGACCCTCGTTGATCAAGGTGCCTGATTGGGTAGAGAATCCGCTTGGCAACTACTACCTGTATTTCGCCGATCACCGCGGCACTTACATTCGCATGGCCTATGCAAATGAAATTACTGGCCCCTGGACCGTGTATTCGCCCGGTACCTTAAAACTCGAAGACTCCTTCTTTCCCACTACTTGCCCGCCCTGTTCCCTGGGGCCTGGCCGCACTGAGGCGCTGTATGCACATATCGCATCACCAGACGTACACGTGCGCGAAGATCTTCAGCAAATAGTGATGTACATTCATGGTCGGGGTGAAGGCAGGCAATTCACACGAGCAGCCGTGTCTCATGACGGCATTCATTTCGAAGGCAGAGAAGAGGATTTAGGTCGCGCATACTTTCGCGTGATTGAACAGGGCGGTTTCTTTTATGCCATGAGCATGCCTGGTTACCTGTATCGCTCTCGTGATGGTTTGTCGGGGTTCGAAGCAGGCCCTCAGTTTTTCACCTCAGATGTGCGGCACTCGGCCGTGTTGATTCGTGATGATCACCTTTATGTATTCTTCACCCAACGGAGAGATGAGCCGGAACGAATTTTACTTTCCACCATTGAGTTAACGGAAGATTGGCGGGAATGGACTGCGACTGACCCGGTAGAGGTACTGCGTCCCGAATTAGATTACGAAGGCGCCAACTTGCCCATCGAACCTTCAAGAGGAGGCCATATCGACGTGCGGGTGCACCAGTTCCGGGACCCGGCCATTTATCAGGAAGGCGATAACAGCTATTTACTTTATTCAGTTGCTGGCGAAAGTGGCATCGCCATCAGTGAAATAAGTTTCAGCGATCGTTAACTGATTTATTTCTTTTCACCATTATAAATAAGAAATCCTAAAATCAAAATGGAGATCCCATGAATCCTCGGCTCTACCTGTCGAACCTGATTACGTTGGTATTGTTGTGTTCCCCCTTTATTAACGTCCACGCACAAACCACCCTGTCACCCACGGATCATTGCCGGGATTTTTCGGCGGATGCGATTGTCACCTTCGCCGATTCAGATCTGGCCGAAGTTGTTATTAGCGCGTTGGGATTGAATGTGCAGGCGCCTCTCAGTTGCCGGCAAGCAGCCGAGCTAGAGCGGCTAGCTGTTGCCTCTTCTATCGGACACGTAGTTTATGGTGGCACCTTAAGACCATCACGTGAAAAACCTATCGCTTTCGAGAGCCTGGATGGCATTCAGAATCTCACTGGCCTAACCGCACTTAATCTGTCGGAGCGGCGTATTACCGACATTAGTCCGATTCGCTACCTGACGAACCTCACCAATCTGAGCTTACACACTAACTGGATCAGTGACATCGAACCTTTAAGTGGGCTGGTCAATCTCGAACAGCTCGTTATCAGTGAAAATCCAATCTCTGATATTAGTCCATTGGCAGGACTCACAAAACTTC
>CAVOEZ010000123.1:0-8878 GCA_963694355.1 Latescibacteria bacterium UBA2968
AAAGAGGATTCAATGAGTAAGTTTGGAGGGAGTCCCCAGGCGGAGGGATATCCCTGCTACACTGGGCAAAGATGCGCGAGCGGACTCAGGCCGGATTGGCCGCTGCCCAGGCACAGGGGCGGACCGAGGCGCTGGCTTCGGTCGATGTTGTCCGGCTGTCCGTAATCAGATCCTCGAAGAGAGCCGGCGAAGTGGCGAAGATCCTGGAGGTTGGCGATCGCAGAGAAAATCTCCATCTTTCAGGGCCTCGCTGCCCTTGCAAGTGTAAAAGGTCCTGTGTGCGGGGAAGATGGAAACATCCGGCAGGACAAACTGGTCTGTAAGGAAGGCGAAAACAGTAACTCAATTTTCATTTTGCTTTCTGGCGAGTTGGTGGCAATAGGCACAGGCGTTGAGTTGGCTCATATCAAACCTGTGGAGATCCTGGGAGAGGTGGGGGTGATTACCTGAGAGCCTCCCTCTGCCACTCTTAAATTTAGTGAGGAGGCCACACTTCTCTCGATCAGGAAAATCCGGTTCGGTGTGCTTATGTAGCAAGACATCGATATGGCATTCAACATTTACAAGAATCTGCTGGAATCGTTGAGCCAGAAGATAAGAGACAACAACGCACGGCTAAGTGTTGTCAACACGGTCTACGCGGAGATTAGAGGGATCGTTTAGACCGATAACGTCCAGCCGCAAGGCTAGGCTCATAGAGACATAATGGAGGGAAACTGCAATGGGCAGGATAATAGCTTTTCTATATGGTGTGATCAGTTATGTAATCTTTCTTGTTTCATTTTTGGCTGCCATCGGCTTTGTAGGCAACCTGATTTTGCCCAGAACAATCGATGCGGGTGGTGCGGAGGCATCCTTCGGCATGGCCTTGCTTATTAACGCCGCTTTGCTTGGACTTTTCGCAGTACAACACATGATAATGGCTCGAGTCAAATTCAAAGAGTGGTGGACGAAAATCGTCCCCATTTCAGTCGGACGCAGTACCTTTGTTCTATTCTCCAGCCTGATATTGATCCTCCTTTTTTGGGAGTGGCGACCCATGCCTGGTCTGATCTGGAACGTGGAGCATCCCGCTGGCTACCTCATTTTGCAGGCGCTCTTCTGGATCGGCTGGGTAATCGTGCTCCTTTCCACTTTCATGATCAACCATTTCGATCTTTTCGGCCTGCGCCAGGTTTATCTGAACCTGCGTGGTGAGGAACTCAAACACGTGGAATTTAAGACATCCGGACTTTACAAGTTCATCCGCCACCCGGTCATGGCGGGTTTCATAATTGCGTTTTGGGCGACTCCCGTAATGACTGTCGGCCACCTGATATTTGCGCTGGCAACCACCGGTTTTATTTTAATTTCCCTGCAGCTCGAGGAACGAGATTTGGTAGCAGCTATTGGCGAGGATTATCAAAACTACCAGAAATCAACCCGTATGTTTCTTCCTTTTCCTAAGAGCGGTCAAGAGGTGGGAAGCGGTGAATAAGGGTAGTTATGACCGGTGGCCTTGGGGAAAGCGGAGAGTCACTCCCTGAGAGACTCATTGTGCTTACAATCTAGGTGGAGTCTCCCCTGACAAGACTCCGAGGACCTGAATATTCCCTGTCATTCCTTGCAGAGGACTACACCGAACAGGTGATATCAATTCCCCACCGGAATCGTCGTAATCTGGCCGTCGGCTTTTCCGCACAATTCAGCCTCGAAGCGGATTCTATTTTTGCCTCAGGCCAAATTGAGGACGAGATTCTTAATCTTCATCTGCTTAAGACTGGAGACAACATATCAGGGAAGTGTGAGGGGATACGTATGTCATCGGGGGAACCCGCTGACACGACGCTTATCTGGGCAATCTCATTCCAGGTTGATCGCGAGTAATGAGCCAAGGTGTCGACAGGGTTGCACGGAAGGAAGAGCCAAAAACAATCCCACGTGTCCCCAAGGCCCAGGTAGAGCCCTCGAGGAACGCGTCAAGCCGGACGATTTGCAGGTCCTGTTCAAGGCGGGGAGCCAAGAACCAAAATCAATACCCAATACTTCTGAGATAATCACACGTCTTCTTGCTTCTCTTCGCTTCGCTGATGGCATCTTCAGCGCCGGGAATGGGTTCGCCGGGACAGCTTGTGACCCAGCGGTTAAAGTCCATATCGGTAAGGGTCTCTCGAATCCCCTTGAAATCCACATCCTTACCCAAACCCACATCGCACCATACGGGAAGGTAACGACCCTCTTCATCCCTTGAGGTGGACGTGTAATCCTGGAGATGCACGTAGTTCAACTGGCTCTGGAAATCTTTTAGCGAATCCTGAGGATCGTACCCCCACAACTGAGCGTGTGAGACATCGATACAGAGCTTCGCCTTCTCCAGCTTCGACATGTAGAACTTCCAGTCCTCGATCGAATCCACCAGCGTGTTCGTGTGAATATGGTAGCTGAGTTCGAGACCGAATTCGGAAGCGTAATCCGCCCAGGCCTCTGCGCCCTCGGCAGCTGCAGCGAGATCGTCGTGTGTCACTGCGCGATCATCCGGTTTTCGCCCCGTCATAAACATGAAACAGTCGCACCCGAGTTCCGCCGCGTATTCGATACGGCGCCTGTTGCGTTCCACATTGGACCATTCGCGTATATCCGGAGTACCTGCTGCCGTGTAGACTGACATCGGCATACCCGTATTCTCGCAGATCCTCCTCAACCTGGAAACGGGTCCGAGCCAATCCAGCGGCAGCCGCCCCTCCCAACCGTCCCACCCGGACGCCTTGAGTGTCTCCAGCGCGGGCTCGAGATCGGGTTCTTTCCATCGCAACGTGCAGTATCCCAATTTTCCGTTCATTGTCGTCTCCCCTGCTCTATTCCTGAAAACATCCGTCAGCTCAATGCGCGGCGTTTCAACTCCTCCTGCGCCTCCGTGAACAATGCAATCAGCCTGGACCGAACATCCTCATTTCTGAACACGCCGATTTTTTCCGCCCAGGCGATCCCGCCTTCCATATGCGTCAAGAGATACTCTCCGTCGGTCGCTTCGTATGCGCGGGAACCGCCCACATTGAT
Organism: Latescibacteria bacterium UBA2968; assembly: GCA_963694355.1. GTDB lineage: Bacteria > Latescibacterota > UBA2968 > UBA2968. The sequence continues at coordinate 3,037 of CAVOEZ010000123.1, forward strand.
GTAGACCGGAGATGAATGCGCCATCACAGGTCCCGCGTCCGTCAAATGCTCTCCCCAGCAGCGTGCAGCGATCCAGCAGGACTTCTCGGCCTTAAGATCGAACTTGATCGTCACCACACGTCCGTCGCCATCTACTTTCTCCCTTGCGACACTGCGACCATTGACGATCAACTCCACGCCGCTCAGCGGCCACACACTCTCAGCCGTCGCCACGACTTCAACTGTGCCCCCATTTCCCTTCAGATCGATATCTCCGCCCATCTGCGTACCTTCGGCCCAGAGATCTATCATCGCTCCTGTGCTTGCGAAAGTCGTTCCCCGTCTCACCGCCTGGCACCAATTGTCGTACGTGAACCCTTCATCATCCGAAAGCTTTGCATATGTCCTGGATCCGCCCAGGATCCGTCCATTGGACATCTTGTCGGTTCCACCCACGATCGGGAGTTTCTGTCCCGTATTGAGCCATCGATAGTAGCCCTTCTCTGCCGAGCCGATCTGCTCGCCCTGCCACACCCAGCACATCTCCGCACCATCTGCGTGGCCAAGGACGATGTTGGCCGCGTTCTCGAAATCCGGAAGCGGCATATGCGGCATAATCACCAGACCACCCTGACGCCTGCACTCCTCGGCCCAATCGGCCATCAACACCTGCACCTCGCCTCCGACCCAATCCTCCTGAGGCCCCCCGGTACAGATCGGCGCGACGAGATCCTTGAGTCCAAGGAGACTGATATGGCCCAACACGTGCTGCCGATTCTCCTGGCTCACCCAGATCTTGTGATTCTCACTGCTGGTCGGCGACAGTCCACCGGTGAATTCCTCCCAGCTCGTGAACAGCCGACCCCACTGACTCGCCAGGAGATTCACCACATTCAGATCCTCTGCCTCCGCTTCCAGGTGACTCGACTGGGCGGACAGGAAATGGACGTGTGTGTCCCCCGAATAGAATTGCCTGGACTTCATATCGATCGACCGCTTGATCTTCAAAGACAAATCCTTCTGCCCCGGTTTGATCTCCACAGTCTTCCTCACCGGGACGTATTCGAACCCTCTCACCACCTCCACATAGACCTGACCGATGGGCAACTCGATCTGGCACTTGCCGTCGATATACGCATACGGGGTTCCCCGCACCTTGCAGTCCCCCCCCATATCCTCGAACCAGGCGATATTCACATCCGCCTGATGGCCGTGCGGGGCAAAGTAAGCGCCCTGTGGCGATCTGAAATGAATCCGTGTGCCCACGGGTTGACCTGTATCTTCATCGGTGACCCGGACGTGAACCCACTGCTTCCCTTTGGGAGAAACGAGTGAAACCTTAACCGGACCATCCGAAGCCGTCTTGTTCTCGAGCACATCTCCCCATCTCACAGATCCTTTTCCATCTCCTGCCTGAATCTCGAGCGTTCCTTCCGGCGATCCGTGAATTTCTAGATACTGCCCCTTCTTGACCGTCTGCCCCCCTCTTCCCCAACCCGTTTCCTCTGTGGTCGTAAAATCTTTGTCCGGGACGAATAGCGCATCCTGTCTGGCCACAACGCCTCGCGTCATCTCCACAACAACAGAGTCACCTGGATCCCCATCGATCGAAAGCGCCACATCTTCTCTTGGCGGCCAGGCGAAGGGATCTTTCGCTTCGTGACACAGGGTGATGGCTCCAAGAAGGATTGGCGTGTTTCCGGATGCGCACACCTCGATGCTGGCAATGCCCTTATCTGGTGAGGGATTCTCCCAGTCGTACAACCACCAGCCTGCCAGGTCACTGCTGTTCGACTTCACGCCCACCTGGGCCGGACCATACGGTATGGACCTGTCGTCGAGTGGAACGGCCAGAAACTCGCTGCAGGCCCTGCACAGAAACGGATGATGTCCCCAGGGCACGGTCACATCGTGAATCTCGAAGCGGCGGCGAAGCTCCTGCTCGACCACAGATCCGTCATCAAACATAATCTTGTAAGATCCGATATCCTCGCCTGTACCCTCGATCGTCGGGCCATTTTCAACGGAAGCGCAGAGATGGGCAAAGAGCACTCTCTTTGCTTTCGACCCAATCTCCACCTTGACGCTGTCAGAAAGGGATCCGCCCTTCACAACCTCGATGAAGGAATTTGCTGAAGGCTCCACCTCCCGATCGGCAAGCTCGAAAGGAACACCCCAGAATAGGGACGATCCACCAGGCAAATGAGTCAGAGGTGTCCGGTTTGGGTCCTCTTCTGGCGCCGGCCACAGGAATCCGTCACGGGATTTCACATTTTCCGAATTTGCGTTCCAGTAAGTGCTCAGATCGATTGGTTGAAATGGATCGGACATATTCTCCTCCAGCGGAAGGGTATGGACTCACCGTGTACCATCACAACAATAGTGATCCGAGATCCGGTCGTGGTCAAGAGAAAAAGAATGGGCCGTTCACCTGGAAAAAGATGGGTTCAGGCATTCCGCCTTTGAGATTTACAAGTATCGAGTAACTCTTATATTCTATTAGAACTTGCAAGCAAGTTCCCTCGCCTTCGGCAGAAACAGGAGCCTGGATGAAACCTATCAAATCCATTCTGATCATCTGGATGCTGACCCTCTGTGTTCCGATCAGCGTTTACGCCCAGTCGATCACCGACATCGAATATCTAGGCGGCGTTCCCGGCTACAACAATTGAATGAAGGGGGAATTGATCACAACGGATCACGAGATCATCTTCAATCATTTTGACGGCCAGGACACCATCCGGCAATTCTCGATCCGCACTCGACCCATTATCTTCGTTGCAGTAGGCCAGGAGGTCAGGGCCCGCCTCCTGAACGCCAAACAAGCCGGCATCATCGCGAGCAAGCTGTTGGGAATCCCGGGACTGATCTTCAAAGTCATTCCGGGAGCTTCACCCAAGGAGATCATCAGTATCGAATACAAGGAAAAGAAGTATATGATGGAGTGACCAGCCCCACTGGTTTGCCCTTACCCTTCCTCACTGCTTCCCCTGATTGCCCAATTGGTGCAAATGGACCAGATTATTTGCGTCATATCCACCAATTGGCTGATTTGAGCCCTCTCCTGGTTCATCTTTGATCACGTCCCAAATAATTGTTTTTATTATCCTTGCATATCATATTCTCCAGGTGTGGATTCAGGCACGGTATGTGCAATACCCGTGTACGTTTGGTATTGGCGGCAATGATCCAAAATATCTAGAGGTTAGGCAGACTGCCGATTTGTTCGGGAATGGATTTCATCCATTTGAATTGGAAGCGGAGAACCAAGCATGATCACATACTCGCTCATTGCCCTTGCAGCCATCGGTGGCATCTACGCACTGGTGCGATTCATCCAGAAAAGGGCGCGAAAGGCAGAGCGACTCAGGTTGGAAGCACGGCTTGGTGAGGCACAACGTCTGGAAACGCTGGGGCAGCTCACCAGTGGAATCGCACACGACTTCAACAACATCGTATCTATCGTGCTGGGATACAGTGAAATGGCCAGGGATAATACCCTGGAAGGCAGCCGCACGCGATACAATATCGAAGAAGCACTCAAGGCCGGATACAGGGCAAAGGACCTCTTGCAGCAACTGCTCGCGGTGAGTCGCGGCAGCACAGTTGAACGGAAGCCCATCCGAATCGTTCCCCTCATAACGGACTCCTTGCACCTGGTCCGTGCTTCGGTACCCAGAACGGTGAATATTGAACAAGAACTGGACCCGGAAACCGGGTCGGTATCCGCAGATCTGTCAGAAATTCACCAGCTGCTCCTGAATCTCTGCCTGAACGCGGGATACGCGATGCGTGAATCGGGTGGCACCCTGAGCGTAAAGCTAAAAAGGGTCGACCTCCCCTATTCCTTTACCCAGTATCACGACTTGCTGCCTGGCGAACATGTAAAGCTGCAGGTGAGCGATACGGGATCCGGCATCCCATCGGGCAAACTCACAAACATATTCGACGCCTTTTACACCACAAAACCCGAGGGTGAGGGAACCGGTCTGGGACTTGCGATGGTACAGCGCATCATCAACGGACTGGGCGGATCCATTACGGTGGAGAGCGAAGAGGGTAAGGGAACCATCTTTACCGTATTCCTTCCCGTCTGTGAGGACCAGCCTGTCCCAGAGGCTACCCAGACTCAAACCCTGGGTGACGGTGGCAAACCCTGCATCCTGTTCGTTGACGACGAGGAAGATCTGGCCAAAATGGGCAAGGAAATGCTCGAGCGATTAGGCTACGAAGTGGTCATCAAAACGAGCAGCAAGGACGCGCTCGAGGAGTTTAAGAATCAGCCCGACCGGTATCAGGTCATCATCACGGACTACTTTATGCCAAATATGACCGGTACGGACCTGGCGGAACGCGTCAAAGACATTCGACCGGATGTCCCGCTGATCTTGCTCACAGGGTTCGGATCTGCAATCTCACCGGAGAGAGCTTCGGAGGTCGGATTTGGAGATTATCTCCTGAAGCCGATGGCTTCCAGAGATCTGAGCAGGGCCATCACCAGGGCGCTGACGACGGATCACTCGTAGGAAGGAGCAGGCAGGAAGGTCGTATGAGGTAACCCAACCACTCAAAACGATAATGTCAGAGGATTAAGAAGGCAGCAGCAGCCAATTGAAGACTTTATGCCTATGATCGAACGGCCCGGCAATCACACCGGGCCGTTTCTTTGCGCTCTGTCACAGCAGATCGTACTCTTTCAACACGCGCTGAAGGACTGGCTCTATCTGCTCACGCAAGGTGGTGTTGGCATACCCTACCCACGCAACGGGACTCGTGGTATCCAGCGGCGAATCTAGCGCCTGTCCTTCCGGATCCGTGATGATTACCCCCATCTCCCGAGCGATCAACTCCGTACACACATCATAAGGATGGCAGCATATTCCCAGACTGTGACCGCGCGATCGAATCACCCGTTCCAGATTCGGTCTCAGATCCGCATTGAACCTGTCGTGTCCCGCCACCAACTCGTAAAACTGCCCCCCGCTGCAGATATACTGATCTTCGAAGAGTCGTGCCTTGCCTGGCTGTACCGGACCGATCAGCGCTTCCACGAGGGCCTCTTCCACCTGACCCAGCACATCCTTTGCGCCGGGAAAAAACCTGGACAGCATTGCGAACCCGTGTTCGATCGTATCCGCCCCGGAGGGCTTCAGCGACAAGGGCCCGGAGGTTCCGTCTAGCCGATTATAACCTTCAGCGCCCGCCCCCTTCCCCTTCACCGCCCACAAAATGTCTGCGCGAAACTGCTTCTGCGTGGGAATCTCCGTCTGAACCGCCACAGTGATATCAGAAAGCGAAGTCTTCTCCCCTCTGTTCGGCGCAACCCCCGTGAGCACCCAGGCGGATCGCTTGTCATACATCAGTCCCCGTGTGCCATCGATAGGATCGACAATCACTCTGTATTTGGCATCGCCAGGATCCGTCCCCTCAGGGAACACCTGACCAGATTCATCTAATCCCTCCCCGATCAACACGAAAGAAGTCACCTCAGCAAGCTCTTTCCGAAAGAGATCACACAGCACCTCCTCGCTCACACGATCGACTGCGTAGATCGTATCTCCCTCGGTTTCGGCCGCCACTACCGACAGGTCTTCCAGACTCTGCGTTTCGATGTGTGAAATCACGCGATCACGGATCCCGGCCTGTATGCGACGTATCCGTTCCACCAACTCCTCTTCCGACAAATCAGCCATCCGGTTTCCTCTGGGTCAATACCTCTTGACTGCATTTCGATATAGTTGTACTCTCAGGACCGCCTGAAACAATGGGCAAAAGACAGAACCCGAGACGCCTTAAGATAAGCATATCACATTACAGATTCATGATGAATTCGTGATCACTATTATTTTTGGAATATAAGTCC
>CAVOEZ010000124.1:0-8843 GCA_963694355.1 Latescibacteria bacterium UBA2968
AGGTCCCTCGATACACCTTCCGCAGCTGGCGCTGCTCCAGGCACTCGGGAAAACGTAAATTGCAAATCCTTAATTAGGTAGAATAGAACCTGACCCTGAATATGCGTTCGACCGGTGGCGAATCGGCGTTTGGGAGGTCCCTCGATACACCTTCCGCAGCTGGCGCTGCTCCAGGCACTCGGGAAAACGGGGTGGAGGAATTTGAGGGAATACTGGGATGAAGGCGAGAGAATGGGAACAGAGGGGAACCACATCGCACAAAGCAGGATGGTGGAAATCGCAGGCGGGAGCCTGCTCCTACAGAAACCAGAACACAATCTACCGGTCTTCTTTGAGCGCGGGAAGGAGCGGGGTTTTCAGGACAAGGTGAGCGGCAAGGGTCGATGTGGTCAGGCCGGTCAGGAAGACCAGAGCGAGTGTCCACGCAAGGGAGGTCCAGGGGACGGCGGCACCTGGTGCAAGGAGATGAGGTGCGACGGCGAGCAAGGCTGAGAGTGTGCCAATAAGGATGCCCAGGATCAGAAGGAAGCCATTTTCTGCCAGCAACATCCATGAAAGTGTTTGTCGGCGAAACCCGAAGGATTGCATCACAGCAAGCTCGCCTTTTCTCTCCAGCGCGTTCCGGAGCAAAACGATTCCCAGACCTATTGTACCCAGAATCAGTCCGAGCCCACCCAGCGTCTGAAAGGTTGACAGGTAGGTATTTTCCACCGCCCTGAAGTCAGCCAGCCGGCGCGAGGTCGAGGACACATCGAATCCCCACTCACCCAGGTTGCGCTCCAACATGCCGGCCACATCCTCTGCCTGACCCGCTGGCGCATCAATCAAATGGAAGCCATATCCGCTTCGCCCCGGGAATTGCTCGAGGAAATCGGCCTCGGAAATCAGGAGCTCACCCTGGAAAATGCTTGTGCTGAGCAGGCCTACAAGACGCAGCTTGATCACCTTGCCCGCTTCATTCCGAATCTCTACATCCTCGCCCAAGCCCTTCTGCAGAATCCACATCACCGAATTGAAGTCGCCGATCGCCGGAATCACATTCGGGCCCAACTCCTGATTCAAGAGCTCCCAGGGGTTGGCCGATTCCGTCAGCGTCTGCTGGAACTGGAATCCTCCACGCGCGATCATTTCAGCGGGAACACCAAGAATCCGCGGCGATTCGGGGCGGTAAAGATTCAGACAGCTCACATCGTCTCCAGGCAGCACCCTGAACTGAACGAATTTGCTCTTCTCCAGCAGACTGGACGATTTATCGGAAAACCCAAGATCATATCTGTCCGACTCAGAATTCAGATCGGAATGCAGGGGAACGTCCGACTCGGCCAGCAAGGTGAATCCCCCTGTTCCGGACACGTCCGAATGTACCAAGGAATCGGAATCGGTTCTGCGGTTGGCACCCACCGCCACAACGACAAAGCAGGCGCACGCGATCAGACCTGTACACAGCAGGCTTCGCCCTGGAAGCCGTGCACTGTTTCTCACACCCAGCCGCCACACGCTGCCAAGCCCCTGGCCTGCCCACACCCTTTTCCTGAACCACTCCGATGTAAAACTGATCCCCGCAGTAAGCAAGAGTGCGCCACTCCCAAAGAACACGCCCACAGCTGCTGAAGAATCTGTGCTATAACCCGCAAAAATGACCATCCCGCCGGCCAAAACCAGACTCAGCAACCCGGTGATCCTGGCCACTCTGCCCGAACCACGGGACACCCAAATGGAAGCGCCGGAAAGCAGCCTGTGGACAGGCGTCTTTCCCAACTGTCGCACCGTGCGCCAGATCGCAAACATCACCACGCCCACGGAAGCCAGGTAACCGATTACCAAAGAGACCCCGTTGATGTGAAGGTCAAGATTGGACGTGCCGACAGCCGACAGCCAAAGCGTACGAAGACCTACCATCATCAACCATCCATATAACAGGGCCCCCAGCACCCCAATGGCCGAGCCGAAAACTGCAAGCTGCGCGCCTTCGGCCAGAAATCGTCGTCGTACCCTCCCTATTGTAAACCCGGATGCCAGAAGGATACCGGCTTCTCCTGCCCGCTGCTCGACGCCCAGGCGGTACAACAGCCCCACCAACAGCGCCGCGGACACAATGAGAAACTGACTGAATCCGATAAAAAGCATACTGAAATCGGTCGCCCCGGAGGACGCCTCGACACCTTCTTGTTTCACAGGTCGAAACGCAAGGCCCACCGACTCTACAGACATCCCCTTCGGAAGATCCAGACCTAGTTTACGCGCCAGGCTGCGCACATCCATTTTTGGCCCTGTACCGATCCTCATTGCACTCAGGGATCCGAACCTGCCCTCCCAGAGCTGCTGACCTGCCCCAATTCCGACGAAAGCCTTGGGAGTCGATCTATATGTCTCCCAGTAGGTTTCGTCCCTCTCGCGTATTCGTTTGAGGTCGACCGGGAAGGGTGCTTCCCACGAAGACATGCGGTCGGCATTCTGAATTCCGGGAAAGTCGGGCGTCAACCCCGGGTCAGCAGCCAGTCCTTCCATAGCAACAACGGCCTGAAGTATAAATTTGGCCTCCCGGGTCTGCAGCTCTTCTCTGGGACCTACCAGATAATAGCTGACCGTCACCGTATCACCGATATTGGCCTGGAGGTCGTCTGCTGCCCATTGATTCAGAACAATTCCATCCTGCTTAAACTCTGCTTCTTCGTTGCCGGCCTTCACCCTGAACGCTCCGAACGATCCGTCATACGTCTTGGACAGCACAGAAGTTCCCACCGCGGAGATCGTGGAATAGGGAATCTCACGCTCCCCAATACGAAGACTGTTTGCCAAATAGGTCAGCACGGGAAGCACCGGAACTGAATGCTGCGAGGCCAAATCTTCTACGTGTCGCGCAATTGCAGGCTTCAACAGAAAGCTCGTACTCTCGATGGAAACCGAAGTCTCCAACTCGCGAATCAGCAATCCAATATCTTCCAACGTCAGAACGCGCTCCAGCATTCGGTGCAAGCTGTCCTCTCCCGCTTCCGGCGATCGAGCCGAGACAAGGATAGCGTTCACATAACCCCTCTGCCCAAGTGCCTTCTGAAGCACGGAAAGAGGGAGGAATGCGTTGAGCCTGAGCGACTGATGAGGTTGAAGTCCGAACCGTCCCATCCCGGTATTCGGAATCACATTCGACACCACCATTCTCAGGTTTAGCGTTAAATCCTCAGGTGCATCCAATCCGAACAGAAACTCTCGGTGAATGCCAGTCGGGCGTTCCAGTGACAGCACCACGGGATCGCCTACGGAAACACCGAGCTCTGCGCTGAGCGCCTCATTGATCGCGACCGGCGGCATTCGCTGACTATTTCCCCGGGCAAGAAAAAGGCCCCGGTCGCGCTCCGACCGAGGCTCAGATTCATACATCGAAATGAACGCCTTATCCACCCCTTGAATACCCACTTTGGACGCCCGGGTGCGTGTGCCCGCATTCTGAATCGATCCCGACATCAAAATCGCGGGTGCGACGGACGAAAACTCATTCACGAACCCGTCCGCTCCCGAAAGATCCTCTCCCAGATCCTCCCTGAAGAAGCGCGACGAAACCAGCGCGAAATCGATTTTTCCCAAACGATCCAGAGACAGCATCTTCAGACTGCCCCTCACCGAATCGCCTACCAGCAGCGCACCTGTCAAAACCGAGGTCGCCACAGCAGACCCGATCACTACCGCGAGATGAATTCGCCAGTAGTATCTCAAACTTCCGCGCAAGTGCCCTCCTCCAACTCCAGGTGTCTCTCGAAACGTGCAGCGAGGGAAGGACTATGGGTCACGGCAATCAGGATATTTCCCGCCTCGCGGTGCAAATCGAAAAGCAGCTCCGAAATCTCGTCCGCTCTTGCCCGATCCAGACTGCCAGTAGGCTCATCACACAACATAAGACCCGGCGAATTGATCAGCGCGCGCGCAACGGCCACGCGCTGACGCTCACCGCCAGACAGCTCCGCGGGTCGGTGATCCACCCGGTGGGACAGCCCCACGCGATCGATCAAGGCACTCGCCCTCTCGCGTGCCTTGCCATCCACCGACCCGAACGCCAAAGTGGGCATCAGAACGTTCTCCAGAACCGAGTATTGTGGGAGCAAGTGATGATCCTGGAACACGAACCCTATTCCACTGTTTCGGAAGCGGGCGAGTTCGGGCTCCGGTAAACTGAAGGGATCCACGCCATCCATCTCAATTCGCCCACTGGAGGGTGGTTCGAGCGTACCGATCAGGTGGAGCAAGGTACTTTTGCCCGATCCCGAGGGACCTGTAATCGCCAGCGACTGACCGGGTGTTGCGTCGAAAGACACGTTGGATAAGACGTGGATTTCTTCGCGTCCGGTAGTGAACGATTTGGAGATGGAGTTTAGGGAAAGCATGACTACCGAGTATCGAGTTTCGAGTGACGAGAGAAACCCCAGGTTGAGGTCATTTGCAGGACCAGGGCTGAGGGAACCAGACGGGTGAGTCAAGAGCCAAACCAGATCCAATGGCTCTAGGATTTAGCGAGAATCAGACGGCTATGTACCTGGTCGAAACAAAGTAACGAGGAAACCGCCGGAGGCAGCCATCACGATACCGAGCACAAACTGCCAGTTAAGACTCCCCAAACCGCCGGCTGGTGGATGGAGGGTCATTGCCACAATCGCGTTTACCACGGGCGCACCTGCGAACACAATCGACATCACCACTGCTGGTGTACCCTTGGCGCCAAATGCGAGGAGCACGCCCAGTGCACCCAGTGCGCCTGCTGTTCCTGCGAGCGTGGACCAGGCCATACCTTTTGTCGTGAACGTCCAGGTAGCGCCCTGGAGCATCAGCACGATCACCGAGCCGATCACAGCGGTCAACAGATAGGCCACACCCACAAACAGAAAGGCCTTTATCCGGCCGTTGGCCGCATCACCCATCGCCATCTGTCCGGTATGGAGAAGCACCCCGTAGACCCCCCAGGAAAAAACCGTCATCATTGCAAATAACAACCAGGTCATCCCAGGTGACTGAATGTTTTCTGCCGCCATATATACCTCCCATTGATTGTAAACTGATTAGCGTCTGGGACTCAACTTGCGATCTGACCTGCATCGATGTATGAACGGTAGACCTCGAGCATTGCGTCTGCCATCGCGCCTGCACTGTAGGACGCGTACACCTTTTCCCGGCCTCTTCGACCCAATTCCATTCGCTGTTCAGGATGCTCCATCAGGTGCTGAAAAGCTCCTGCTAAAGCAAACGTATTGCCCGGCTCCACAAGAATACCTCCTCCGGTATCTTCCAACAACTCTGGAAAATTTCCGTGGCGAGGCTGAACCACAGGCACTCCATTCGCGAGCGCTTCCAATACGAATCTGCCCTTGGGCTCATGGTATGGGGTAGGTACGCTCAACACATGAATGCTGTTCAGGAATGAAAGCTTCTGCTTTCGGTCCACTTCGCCTACATAATCGACTGAATCCGTCAGCTCCCAACGCGCCATACGAGCCTTGATCTCCTCAAAATATGACGCATCCCGCTGGCCAAGATAGCCCGCCACCTTCAATCTTACCTTATCTTTTCCCACTGCCGCTGTCAACTCCCTGAAGGCCTGGGCGAGAAGATGCAGACCCTTCTCGGGGCAAATCCTCGCCAGATACCCGATGGTAAACGGCGTAGCCTGCTCGAGAGATGAGGCATCACCAAATCCATCGAGCGACACGCCAAGTTTCACCACACGAATTCTGTCACGATCGATCGACAGATACTCCGACATGAAATCGGCATAGTACTCACAAGGAGCGGTAAACCCGTCCACATCGGCCGCCCGTTCACGAAGCAGTGAAATTGCCTGAGATTTGTAGGGATCGATCAAATCTTCGAGAAAAATATCCTCCCCTTGAAGCGCGCAAATCACGGGCACATTCAATTCGCGCCTCAGTTCCCGGGCAAAACCAAGGAACATGGAATTGGTAAGGTGAACGAGATCGGGTTTGTACGTTTCCCTAAGCCATCGCACCAGCCTGTCGAGCTCCTTCTTGTGCGGACCCAGCTCGCCCTGTAACACCGAAATCGTTAGACCGCCTAAATCTTCCGCACTGGTGGACCCGCTGAATCTACTCAGACTTTTGAGCAATCCCCGACCATCCAGCAGCCTGTCGAATACGCGGGGGGTATGTCTGAAAAAGGCCAGCTTCTGCTGGAGATAGACATTGATCCCTCCGTAGAACACTTGATTCAGACTCACGTCACGCTCATCCGTACGGATAGGCGTATAGGTCGGAATCAGGATGAAATCAACACCTCTCCGCTGCATCTCCGCCGCCAGTGTGTTGTCACTGATGCAAGTGCCGCAATACATTCCCGCCGCACCAGCCGCTATGTATGCGATCTTCATCGGAATGCCTGCGTCCCAAACCGTTTGGTGTGAACATCATCCAACTCCGAATTTCCGCTCATTTCATCCGCCAAGGAGAAAGTGCCTCGGTATCCTTGATCAAGAAACCAGATCCAATTGCTGATCCCGGCCGTTAACAACGAGAAATCATTCCGCATTCGAAATATCCTGCTCCCTCGAGACCCCAACGATCGATGTGCTCTACCTGCTACCCATTCCAAAGTATAAGTCCCGAACCTCGTCCCAACAAAAAGAATCCCACCGGGAGGGTGGGACTCTGGACTTCTCAAAACTGATCCACCTGGATAAACTCAAGCACTGACCGCACGAGTATCCCCATTCGCGGGAAGTTGACACATCTTCCCCATCGGCTCGAAGATGTAAGTCACGTCCTTCTTGTAGACCAGACCGCTCAAAATATCGATGATACCCTGGAGACATTCGGGATGCGCCGACAGGAATTTAGCAAAACTGAACGAATCCGTATAGAAGGCATATACCAGCTTTCTCATCGACTCCATACCGGGCATGAATTCGCCATACCAACTTCCCAGCCGATTCCCTGAAAAATCATTATTCTCAAAAGCTTTGTGAATCGCATCGGCCGCCATCTCACCGGACTTGAGAGCCAGGAATACGCCAGAAGAATAGATCGGATCCAGGAACCCGAACGCATCACCCACCAGCACCCAGCCATCCCCTGCGATCTCGGTGGAGCGATAGGAAAAGTCGCGTGTCACCTTCATTGGGAACACCTGTTTCGCGGGCGCCAACCGCTCCTGCATTGGCACGCATTTGGCCAGTTCTTCCTCGAAAATCTCCTGAGGTGTTCCTTCCCTGTCCTGCAGAAGATAGTCCAGATCCCCGACCACACCTGCACTCACGATATTGTCCTGCAGCGGGATATACCAGAACCAGGCCTTTCGGTCAGACGTACTCAAAATAAGCGTAGCACCCTCGTCAATACCGGCATCGCGAATGCCGCCCTCGAAATGGGCAAAAATCGAACCCTTCTTCAAATTGGGTTCCATCGTCTTCGTTTTCAATTTTCTGGAAACCAGCGCACTCATACCCGTCGCGTCCACCACAACCTTTGCCGCGATTTCTCGGACAGATCCGTCCGGAAACCGAGTGCGAACGCCTGTTGCTCGCCCGTCCTCGAAGCAGACCTCCTGCACACTCGCGCCTCGACACACTTCCGCGCCCTTATCCCTGGCATTGTCGAGCAGCATCTGGTCGAACTCGCTCCTGAGCACCTGCCACGTCACCGAGCTCTCGTGCGGATTGTTCTCTGAAAAATAGAACGGCGCTGAAGCTCTGCCGGATCCACCAAAAAACTGCACACTGTGTTTCCGCGGAAAACGACTCTCCTTCAACTTGTCCAGAACCCCTAGCCGTTCAAAAGTCCACCAGGTCCCGGGCATCAGGGACTCCCCGATTTTGAAAGTGGGCGCCTCCTCCCGCTCGATCAGCAGCGTGCTGTGTCCGAATTCCGCAACAAGTGCCGCCGTGGTACTCCCGGCCGGCCCGCCGCCCACAACCACAACATCATACGCTTCCTGTGTCACGCTCACCCCGTTATCTCCAGGCGTCTTCGCCAAATCCAGTTCTCCCCTGCGCCTTCAATCCTGTTTTCTATGGTCATTCACACGCCGCGCCTTCAACTCGAATCTGGGCAGCGCGTTCTCGGGCACCGGCTTCACACCCGCACGAATCCCCAGAACGTGACGCAGTTCTGCGGCCAACTTGTCCACGATCTCATTCACGTGAGGCGTATTTAATTCCACCCGCACCTCGAGCTCATCCAGTTCGCCTCTTGGCCACACATCGATGGCGAACTCTACCACCTCTGAAAATCCACGCACCGTATTCTCGATTACACTGGGATAAACATTCACGCCCCGGACGATCAGCACATCGTCCATTCGGCCAATCACGCCGCCCTTCAGGCGAGCGAACGTGCGACCACAACCGCATACGTCGGTGGTTCGCCTGACAAGGTCACCCGTTCTGTATCGCACGACCGGCATACCGATTCGCCCGAGATTGCTGATCACCAGTTCACCCTCCTCCGCCGGCTGACTGGATTCCGGGTCGAGCACCTCCGCGATATACTCCGCCTCATTCAGGTGCATTCCATCGTGAGCCCGGCATTCGAAGCCCCAGGCGCCCACCTCGGTCGCCCCAGCGTGATCGAAGCTCTCCGCTCCCCAGGCCTCCTCGATTCTCGCCTTCGTAGCCGGTAAGCTCGCCCCGGGCTCTCCCGCGTGAATCGTCAACCGAACACTGGAGTTCCTGATATCCAGTCCCTCATTGTTGGCAACCTCGGCCAGGTGTAGCGCGTACGTAGGCGTGCAAACCAGCACTGTGGCTTCGTGAGCAAACATCGACTTCAGCCGCTGATCGGACCCCATGCCGCCCCCGGGGATCACCATCGAGCCCACCCTGCCAGCGCCTTCAACGGCGCTCCAGAATC
>CAVOEZ010000125.1:0-8815 GCA_963694355.1 Latescibacteria bacterium UBA2968
CACAAGCATTCAAAGCAGCTTTTCCGTACCAGAAGGATATTTTGACGCTGCCGGTCACGAGTCTGGATACCGCATCGCAGTGGTACTCAACACACTTCGATATGGTCGAGGTTGAGCGACAAGTTGCTCCTGTTCCCTCCGTTATTCTTGAACGGGACGGTATAAGAATTGGCTATGCCATCAATGGAGGAGACGCTTCGCAAGACGGCGCAGCCATTCTAGTCAGCAATATTCAGGGTATGAAAATTGAACTGGAATCAAAGGGCGTGGAAATTGGGAATTGGCGAGTCGATGAGCGCGAGGGTCAGAAGTTTCAAGTGTTCTTCGTGGTCGCTCCGGATGGTTTGTGCTATTACTTCCATGAGCCGATTCAGTAATTGGCGCAATGACGCCTGCCAAAGCGAGGGAGCCAGATCGAAGCGGCGTTGCAGAAGAGACTGTTCGAAGGAAATTGTGAGCAATCCGTGCCACTTGAGAGGCCGCGGGACTGTTGGGTGTTACGCCAGGCTGGGCAGATATCCAATGCAGTCGGTTCATCCGCTCCCAGGTGATTGCAGCGGTATACAAACAAAAAAAGTTTTTACGGATAAGAATGAACCCTAAACAACGTCCAAACCATCGACTGTATATTGAGATTCTACGCAAAATGTCACCTGAAAAGAGACTACTCAAGATGTTTGAGCTATCCTCTTTTTCAAATCAGCTTTTTGTCCATGGATTGAGGAAGAAATATGCCGATATTTCGGCGGAAGCTTTTTCTCAAATCCTTAAGGATCGATTGGAAAAATGTCACAACAGGAGCTCCTAAAAAAGGTCGTCAAAACGCTTGATCAGAATGGCCTCGATTATATGATTACTGGATCTGTGGCTTCAAGCTTGCAAGGTGAACCTCGATCGACCCATGGTATCGATTTAGTAATTTCCATTGAGGAAACCGGCATCAAAAATTTGGTCGAAGCCTTTCCTCCTCCCGCATACTACCTCGATGCGGAATCTATCCGGGAAGCCATATCTCATAGGTCGATGTTCAACCTGATTGATGTCACAGAGGGAGATAAAGTTGATTTTTGGATTTTGACCAATCAGGCGTTTGACCAGTCTCGTTTTGCACGCAAGTATACAGAAGAAGTATTGAGCATGAGACTAAAAGTATCCAGCCCCGAAGATACGATATTGGCTAAACTGCAGTGGGCATTAAAGTCGGGAGGAAGCGAAAAACAGTTCACAGATGCCCTGCGTATCTTTGAAGTACAGTATGATGGTTTGGACATGAGCTATTTGAATAAATGGGTGGCCACTCTTGGTGTTGAAGAAATGTGAAAAGGCCTACAAGATCAGGCCGAAACCATATAGAAGGGCCATTGTATAACCACTCCCTGCAACGGACGCTACGCGCTGTTGACCTCGAAGGCGCTATTCGGACGACAGACGAAATGCGGAGTGGCAAGGAAGAACTAGACGCGGTAGCTGCTTCACCCACGTGCTCATCCCGGTTCAGGTCGAGTGCGGACAATGCAAGAGAAAGCTCACGGTTTCTCCTCCTGAACCGACACCAATCTGGAAGTGTCTGGTCTAGATAGTTCGTACAGTGTATAGAGGCTTTGAAGGTAGTTGGATCCAAACTGCCTACCCCCCACCTCAAGCTGAAGTTACGCCATTGCAAGGCTCTGGCCACCCGCCCGCAACTAACGAGATTATTGAACCGCAACCAACAACACCTCACCACCCTCGACTACCCCCAACCTTTCCTGGACCTCCCTCGGAGCTTTGACTGACATGCCATTAGACATTAAAATCAAAAAAGACATTCTGATCCCGGCGGCAGAGAATCCTGACGTTCACGAGTTTTTCTGGGCAGTGAACTATGCGTACACGCGCCACACCGGCCAGGACATGATCATGACGGTCGTGCGCCGTATGTCTCGTGGCGATGACGACTGGAAGCAGCGGAAGAGCACGAACCAGCGTATGATTTCCGACGACAACGGCGCAACGTGGGTGCCGCACGGTCCGGAGATCCCCGGGGGCAGCTACGAGAGCAAGAACACCACCCTGGCGTGGATGCACTTTCTCGATTCGGCCAAAGACCGCTTGCTATCGCTGCACCAGACCAGCGGGCCGCATCCTGGCGATGGTCAATGGGCGACGGCGCTTAATTACGAAATCTCGAACAACGCCGGGCAGACCTGGGGACCGCTCCGACAGATCATTCATCCGGACAGCGCGTGCAATGAAATCCACTGGATGCCTGGCATCACCGACAACCACCAATACATCGGCGTCGACCAGGCCCCATTCGTCCATCTTGACGACGGCACAATTGTGCTGGGTTTCACCGTGCATCCGGCGAATCCCGATTATCCCCGCGAGCAGTTCTATGTGGGTGCGGTATTTCTCAGAGGAAGTTGGAACGAAGACCACACGGAGCTATCGTGGGAGGCGGGCGACATCGTGCAGGTGCCCTCGGATGTGTCACCCTACGGCGCCTGCGAGCCGGACCTGCTGCACCTGGGTGGGCAGCGCTTACTGACCACGTTGCGCGTTCAAGGTGCGGAAGAGCCGGCTGGTCTCTTCAGCTCGCGGCACTGGTCGATCTCAGAAGACGGCGGCAAGACTTGGAGCGAGCCGAGAATGCTGTGTTACGAGGACGGGTCGAGGGTGTGTGTGCCCGCGAGCCTCGCGGCGTTTGAAAGACATCCCGAGACGGGCAAAACGTATTGGTTTGGCAATATTCTCGACCATCCAGTAGCCAGGCAGTTGCCACGCCATCCGCTGGCGATGGCTGAAATGGATACCGATCGATTCTGCCTGATCAAAGATTCGGTAACCGTAATACAGGATCTCCCAAAAGGAGCGCCTGAGAATCGCGGTTATACCAATTTCGGTCACTACGTCGATCGCATCACCGGCGAGTTTGTTCTGACCCCCGCCGAAATGCCGAAATTCAGCACCAGAGATTTCAGGGCGGATACGGTCCGCTACAGAATCAACGTACTCTCGGGGTGAAACTCTGCATTCGTTTTCACTGTGAGCCGTAAACCCACCGCAAGGAGAAAGACCATGAAGCTCGGCGTCATGCCCGGGGACACCATCCCCGCTGCCGAACTGAAAGCCGAAGGATTCGACGCCATGCAGCTCTTCTGGGGCGAGGGCGATGATGCCGCGGTCAGGGATGCCGAACCTGCGAAGATCGCCGCGACCCTGGCTGCCGGCGATCTGGATCTGGCAGCCATGACATTGCACATTAATTTGGTGGGCCCGCGCGGCCGCATCGACGCCGACGTCGAGCGGACCATCGATCTGGTCGGTCGCACAGCCTCCCTGGACCTCCACAAGGGTGACAACCCGCGGTCCATCCTCGTCTGGCACCCCTCAGGCTACCCGGAGAGCGAGGGCGTAGATGACGGGGCAGTCTTTGACGGCCTGTGCGGTGCACTGAAGGACATCTGCCGCGCCGCAGAGTCGTCCGGTGTCGACATTGCCATCGAGATCACGCGCAACGGCTCCGTGGGCAGCGCCGAAACCTTCCTCCACCTGGCAGACCGCGTCGGCTCTAGCGCCCTCAAGGCCTGTATCGACGCGGCCAACTTCTGCCCCGACCGCACGCCCCTCTTACGCGCCGTTCGCCGCCTGGCCCCTTACATCGTCATCGCCCACGGCAAGGACTGCTCTTTTAAGGACAACGGGGAGCCCGATACATATGGTCCAACCGGATCTGGCCGACTGGACTACCACACCTACATCCAGTCCCTGCTCGAGTTTGCTCCGGAAGTGCCCTATTTTGTACTGGAGTACTACAAGTCGCCGGAAGACCTGCTGAAAGCACGCGACATTGTGCGAGCCGCGATGGCAAGCTGAGGTTGCCGTATCTGGGAAACCTGTTTTGCCTGAGGACGCATCCACTTGGCAAAATGGGGCGGGCGATCCAAGCCCGTGTTCATCCGTGGAACAGGTAAAGGGAAGCATATAGTATGAAAATTACCCGCATTGAAACCATCTGGCTCGATGAACAACAGAATACAACCTGGGTGAGAATTCATACCGATGATGGTCTGATTGGATTGGGTGAAACCTATTATGTACCTCGGGCCGTCAGCGCCGTGGTCCATGATGTGTTCGCTAACCTTCTCCTGGGGCGCAGTCCCTTTGATATTGAAAATCACTGGCAAAATATGTTTTCGACGGTCAATTTTTTTGGCTTCGCGGGTTCTGAAACCCGGGCTATCAGTGCTGTTGATGTGGCCCTGTGGGATATTGTGGGTCAGTACACAGGCCAGCCCATTTACAACATGCTTGGCGGCCGTTGCCGAGAGCGCATCCAGATTTACAATACCTGCGCAGGCTACGGAACACTTCAGGATTTCGAAACTTGGCGCAGCGGTCGCGCGGGCGCATTGGCTGAAGACCTGCTGAAGAGCGGAATCAAAGCAATGAAAATCTGGCCGTTCGATCAGTTCGGCGTATCACTGGGTGGGCCGGTTGGGCAGCGCGCCGGCGCGGAGGCAGTGGGACCGGTGACTCATTATCTGAGTAAAGAAAATCTCAAGAAGGGCATTTCCTATGTCGAAGACATACGCAATACAGTCGGCGATAAGATGGAAATTGCGATCGAAGGTCACGCCCGTTGGAATTTACCCGAAGCAACAAAAATCGCCCGCGCGCTGGAACCTTACGATATTATGTGGTTGGAAGAGATCATCCCCGCCGATAATATCGAGTCATATGCCCGGCTTAAGGCCAGCACCTCAATACCCCTGTGTGTCAGCGAACGACTTTTCACGCGCTTCGGCTTTCGGCAGGTCATAGAAGCCAACGCCGCCGATATCATCATGCCCGATATGGCCTGGACCGGCGGCCTGACCGAGACTCGGAAAATCTGTTCGCTGGCCGATACTTACTATCTGCCGGTTACAAGCCACGACTGTATCGGGCCGGTCGCCGTCTGGTCGGCCGCGCACTTGATGTTACACGTCCCCAATGCCCTGATCGTGGAAACAGTGAGGGCTTTTTACAAAGGCTGGTACAATGAGGTAATGACCGAACCCCTGCCTATCTCTGATGGGATGATCTCACTCTCGGACAAGCCTGGCCTGGGCACGGCCTTGCGCGAAGAAGTACTTAGCCGGTCCGACGTGCACATGGAATTTTCCGATGAGCAACACCGATTTGACCCCTCGAGCGGATAAGGAGCAGTCAGGCTGATGACCGGTTTGGTTAATGAGCTATTCTCACACGTTTCCCAGTGTGCCCCATATACGGTCTGGATATCCTGCTCATCACTTTCGACTCCTGAAGTCGGCGCTGATGCATGCGTGAATTAAAATACACCGGGAAGAATTGACCGCCAATTGAGCAACTGGTGAAGAAATGCTCAAACTTGAGCCGTCAATTTCTGCGCATTCACCTGACACAAAATGGATTATTAACTAATGAAATTGATAATTCGTAATCTTGATCGCAGCACTACTGAAGAAGAGGTAAAAGCTCTTTTTCAGGAATATGGCACCGTACAATCTTGTGATTTGGTATTAGACAAGAACACCGGTGGATCCAAGGGTTTTGCTTTTGTGGAAATGCCGAAATCAGGAGAAGCCAGGGCAGCAATAAAAAATTTGAATCAAACGACCCTTTCCGGTAACAGGATTCGTGTCAAAAGAGCTGAAAAGAAGACGGAGTAATATCGCCGTCACAATCGACACCGCGAACGGCACCTCCCATCTTCGCGTTCTCTATAAAAAACACTCAGCGTTACTATCGGAGCATCGACTGTTATGACTATTGAACAACCGAATAATCCCATGCATGGCATAACGCTCGAGAAAATTGTAACGAGATTAGTAGAGCATTATGGTTGGGATGGAATGGCTAAGAGAATCAACATAAGATGTTTCAAGAGTGATCCATCCGTAAAATCATCACTGAATTTTTTGCGTAAAACCAAATGGGCAAGGCGTAAGGTGGAGAAATTGTATATTTCGAAATTTGTAAAGCAATCTCCCCCGGGCAATGATAAATAGTGCTGAATTAATTGCACATTTGCTCCGATTTTATGGCTGATTTGGGATTATCTCAAGAGGTGCATTTTGATTGAAATTCGACCCCGGGAGAACGTTCTCCTCGCAACTGATTTTCATCGTTTGCTGGAATGGTACCGAGATGTATTGGGATTCAATGTTACAAACCTGGTTGATAAAGGCTTCCATTCCTGCAATCTGGAAACGAAATTGGGTATCAAATTGGCATTGCTTCAGCGGAAGAGATGGGAGTTAGTCCCGAAGATCGGTCGAAGAATACAGTACTTCTACAAATTGAAGTTGATGATGTTCGGACGTTTTTTGAATATCTGGAGCAGAACAGTACGAAGATTGCGGGCGGGCCATCCTTTGAAAAAAATGATGAATTTTGGTTTGGCAGCTTTTCGGATCCCGAAGACAATCCTATCTGGGTAGTAGATAAGAATTGTCCGTAGGTCCTGAAGCGGGTGGTGCGCCTAACGCCGCGTTATGCGTGAATGGCTGCGCCAGGGACAGCGATGCGCGAAAAATCAGCCTGGGGGACTTACTCCAGAATGTTGAGGGTCAATAGCGCCATCCGCTTACGCACGGTCTTTGGCCAGGCTGGATCGGAACTTCTGGGCCATAGGTGACTCCGCACGCAGATGATCTTTCCGTTAGACCGGCCGATTCTCCACTCCAACCGTTGAAGGAGATTCAGATGAAACGCGTCACCGGAATAGGCGGTATCTTCTTCAAGGCCAAAGACGCACCGGCCTTGCAAGCCTGGTATAAGAGACATCTTGGAATCGACGTGCAGGAATGGGGTGGCACTGCTTTCACCTGGACCAACGCAGAGGGTGAACCTACGGCAGGAACGACGGTCTGGTCGATTGGCACAGCCGAGGGCGACCTTTTCGCCCCGGGAAAAGCCACGTTCATGATCAACTATCGCGTCGAAGACTTGCACGCTTTGGTGAAAGTGCTGAAAGAAGAAGGCTGCAACATACTCGACGAGATCGACGAGTCAGAGCATGGAAAGTTCGCGTGGGTCCTAGATCCAGAAGGAAATAAGGTTGAACTCTGGCAACCTCCTGTTGGCCAGTAGCGAACAACCGCATGTCATTCCCCCGGGTGAGGCCTAACAACGGCATGATGCCGAGCGTTCGGTAGACAGAAGAAAAGTTTTTCGACATCCAGGATATTCTGGAACACCGAGTCGTTCGCCTGCACAGTCAAAGGAGAAGAGGTAGTTATGAAAATCGCATGTTGGTGTCATCTCGAGCGAGATGTCTTTGGCAAGGATCAACAAGTGAGGAGCCACCTGGATCGTGTCGTGGAGGCTGGGATTGACACGCTATTGCCCTTTGTCCATTCTGACAACGAAGTCTGGTACCAGTCTGATTTGAACAACCTCAAGGGAGAGGACAGGTTCACCCGGTTTCTGATAGCAGCCAGGGAGCGGGGGCTTCAAGTCCAGCCGACGGTACTTCCAATAACGGAGTATGGGCTTTCCGAAGCAGAACGGACCAGACGCAGCTATCAGAGCGGCCAGCCCGGCGGAAACCCGACAGACGGCCGATTTTGTGCTTCCTGGCCCGAGACTCGGAAGGAGGGTGGGCTTAAGATCATACAAGATATTATGGCCCACCACAGCGTAGATGGGATCCACCTGGACGCCATTCGCTACATTGACACGGGCCAATCCCTTCAATGGCCCTGCCGCTGTGAAGCCTGCCGAGCTCGATACCGGGAATTGTTCGGGAAGGATGGGCTTACGGCCGATGATCTGAAAGTGCCCGGCATTCTCCAAAAGTTTCTCAACTTTCGGGGAGAGAACATCAGGGGTCTCGTTGAGCAAGTGAAAGCTACTACCGATGAGGTTGGGCTCGGCCTTTCAATGGCTGCGCGCGCCGACTATTTTGGATCTGCTCTTGTGGAGGGGCAAGATTGGGTGCAATGGGCCAGGGACGGGCTCATGGACTTCATTTGTCCAATGAACTATTCTACAGACCGGGAAATTCACAAGGCACGTCTCTCTGAACAAATGTCGCTGATTGGAAAATCGGTACCGATCTATGACGGCATTGGCCGCAAGAGCAGTGCCGGAGAAATCACCCCGGCAGAAATGATCCAGCAAGCCGAAGACGCGCTTCTATTGGGCGTATCTGGCATCGCGATTTTCCACCTCGCTGCTCTGGGAGACGAGGATTTTCGTGAACTCGGTGCGTTTAAGAAGGCCAATACGTGAGGAAGCGCGGCAGAACAATTTCAGTTTCCCGTAAATGATCTCAATCAGGCATGGAAATACTCGACTGCTGAATCAATAATGAAACACCGACCAATGCACTCCACCTGACTGGCAGTTGGCTGGCGCTCATTGCCAGCAGGTGGGGTTTGTCGTTATGTGTTTGGCAATGCTTGGGGTTCTTAGGAATATTCAGATAACCCGGAATCTGGCAGTTAAAGAGAAGATTAGATCTTTATCCCGCGAAACGCAAACGTGGTAGCGAGAGGTTGGAGATAATAAAATATATGGATAAAATTAATGTACGAATTGGACTTTTTATTGGAGTTGCTTTAACGTGGTCATTGATTTGGGTGACTCAACGAAATAGACTATTTGACTTAATCAATACAGACTCTTTTTTACTTTTGCTATCAGGATTAGTCCCCACATTTGGAATAATTGTCGGGAGTTTTCTTATGCGAAAACATTTGTCCAAAAATAGAATTGGTTTCACAGGTAACAACAGTTCTTATTCAATTACAATCTTGGCAATACCTGTTCTGTGTTTGTCAATAATTGGAGTCGACAATAA
>CAVOEZ010000126.1:0-8810 GCA_963694355.1 Latescibacteria bacterium UBA2968
GTTCGATTTCAGGAGTGTGGTCGTGTTGGATGAGGACGGTGCTCGGCTCGATGGTGAAGTGCATCAATGTGTAGAGACCTTTCTGGTGGAGGTGGAGACTGCGAATAGTCTCGCTCAACGAAGAGGCAGTCGCTTTGAAGTGGATGTGGTGATCACAGACTTCCGGCTCGCTGACGGGATTTCCTTCGAGGGGTCTCCGCCTCTGGAAATCGGTGAGCATCCGGGCCTGATTACCGATGATGCCCGCCGTGAGTCCCTGTTCACAGCGCTCAAGCCGATTTTTCGAATTTTGGGCAGGCATCCGCTGGTGACCCTCAATCTGATGAATGAGCCTGAGAATCTCAGCCTGTCTTTCTCCCAGGTGCTACAGCGCATACACGAACACCGCTGGCCTGAAGTTCGGATTGTCGACGACGATGAAAAGGGATTCAGAAAGGTGGTTGCAGGAGAGGCGTTTGAACTGAATCACCCGGACGTGAATGAATTTTATTCAGTTGCGTATGATCGGGTTGCCGGGGAAGTCGTTTTGAGGCAGGCGCTGGTCACTCAGCCTGAGCTGGACCGCTTCCTCCTGGACATGCAGCGGGCGATCGTTGACGTGGCGCCGGAGGCCAGGGTGACGATCGGGTGGATCGACGATCTGAGTGCGCTTGTTCGAACAAAGGAACTGGAGGATCAGGCAGGCGGGGTAGTCACCGATGTGATCAGTTTTCACGTCTACGATGTTCCGGAGAATCCTTTTCATCCCGTTCTGACCCGTCGAGAGAATTTCGAGGCGCTTTTTGGGCGAGACAGGGTGATCCGGATAACGGAATGGGGATTGGGTAATCCGGGGGATGTCAGGAGCGCGATTCAGGCAGCACTCCAGGGTGTTCAGGACAGGGGATTTGAGGGTGTTTTGTTCTGGTGGGATACTTCGCATGTGTTCGACCAGCTCGCGTTCAGCCAGGCACGTATTGAGGTCGCCAGAGGGTTGATAGACTACGATGGAGACGGATCGATCGGGTTCGGCGACTTCGTGGAGTTTGCTTCCAGATACGGGATGCCAAGGGGAGATGCAGGTTTCCAGGACCGGTTTGATCTAAATGGCAACGGGGTCATCGGATTCGGCGACTTCGTCAGTTTCGTACGCGCCTATCAAGGATAGACGAGGATCAACTAGGTCTCGTAAGTTCTGCCTTTGAGGTCGGTGCCCTGGTTCTTCCTGGCTTTGGTCATCAGTCGCTTTCCCCAGGTTGTAGGGTATTTTCCGGTAACACAGCCCAAACACAGCGAATCCTCTTCACATCCGATGCCCTTGCTCAATTCTGAAACAGGCAGATACCTGAGGCTGCTCACACCCAGACGACGAGCCATTCTCGTTAAGGCGATTGGTGTAGGATTTCCAGAGTACCGCGTGGATACAAACCCAGGTGCAAACAGTTCGTCAATTGTGGACATGTCGATGCCGTAGAAACACGGACCTACGATAGGCGGGCATGCCACCCGAACGTGGACCTCCTTTGCGCCACAGTCTGTCTTTATGCGACGTAGGAGGGTTTTGAGGGTGGTGGATCTGACAATCGAGTCTTCAAGAAGGAAAACTCTCTTCCCTGCCAACACCGACGACAGCGGCGTGTATTTGTTGCGCACACTGTTCTCTCTTGTAGCATTTGGCTGAATGAAGGTTCTGCCAACATACCGGTTCCGGATAACCCCTTCCATGCTGGGCAGACTCAGATGGTGCGCAAATGCGTCGGCCGCCGCCTTGGCGGTGTCCGGCACGGGAACCACCACACAGTCTTCATCCAGGTGCTGATCCTCCAGTTCCGCAAGGCGTTTCCCGCTTGCCGCTCTTGCCTGATATACCCCCAATCCGTCGATTTCGCTCGCCACATTGGAGAAGTAAACCCACTCGAAAAAACACCTGGTTCGCGTTTTGGTCGGCGCAAACCGTTCCACGCGAACTACGCCGTCTTCTATAATGACCATTTCACCCGGATTCAGGGTATGGATATCTGTGAATCCCAGATTCACCAGGGCGGTGGACTCATTCGCCGCGGCGAACAGATTGTTTTTCACACCCCAGCTCATAGGTCTGAACCCCTGGGGATCGCGCGAGACGAACATGCGCCCCATCGCATCCAGAAACGTAATGTTGTAGGCGCCGTCGAAGTCGCGGCTGAGCGAAGCCATGACCTGCTTCAGATCAGGTGGCTTTTCTCCCCTCAGCCGGTAAGCCAGCGTGTGCATGATGATTTCGGTGTCGGTATTCAGGGTGAAGTGATACCCTCGCTTCGAAAGAAGTCTCTGTCTCAACGCGCTATAGTTGGCAAGATTTCCGTTAAAGGCAAGACTGAACCATTTCCAGAGTCTGCCGTGCTGACGCTCGAATGGTTGTGCGTACCGAATATCGTCTTCTTCACCACTGGTTGCATACCGGGTGTGGCCAATGGCCGCCTGACCTGCGTAGTCCCCGAGGAGAGACCTGTATTTTCCCGGGTGAGACATGCGGAATACTTCGTTTACGGTGCCAACGTCCTTGTAGGTGTCGATTAAGGTGTCTCGGCTGGCGTTGTAAGTGCTGAGGCCTGCTGCAAGCTGGCCCCGATTCTGGAGATCGAGCAGCATACCCGGCATGTGCGATGCAACGTTCGATTTGCTATCTGGTTTGAGTTCTGCGTCTACTTTACCGAGCCAATAGAGCGCTGCAACACCGCATTCGTGATATATCTCGTCAATCATAGATCGCTATTTCCGGATGTCGGTGGTGGAATAAAAAAGCTTGATCAGGTCCAGGTAGCGTTTGTCCCGCTCTGCGGTTACCTCCAGGACAGACGCAGGGGTATAGTCGTAGATCCCTTTCCCTGTTTTGATACCGTGCCGACCCGATGCAACGAGCTCTCTGAGTCCGTTTGGAAGGTTTGTGTCAGATTTGAGTTCGGTAACCAGGTTTTGGTAGACGCTGGCAGTGACATCCAGACCTGCAAAGTCTTTGATGGCCAGAGGCCCAATTGCCGCAAGTCTGAAACCGAGACTGGCGCGTACAGCCCGGTCAATGTCTTCTGGTGTCGCTACGCCTTCATCCAGGAGATTCCAAATCTCTCTGAACATTGCCACCTGGATCCTGTTGATCAGGAATCCGGTGGTTTCCTTGTTCAGAGGCACCGGTAGTTTACCAATCCGGTGAAGCAAGTCCAGAGTCTTGTCCACACAATCGCGGTCGGTTTCTTCCGAGGGCACCACTTCCACAAGTGGAACGATATGCGGCGGGTTGAACCAGTGGGTGATCAGGGCACGCCCAGGATATTTCATGTGTTTGCTGATCTGCGAAATCGGAAAGCTGGAGGTGTTGCTAGCCAATATGGTTTCAGGTTGGACGTCATCTTCTATCCGCCTGAACAAATCTTGTTTCGTTTGGAGATCTTCCCTGACCGCTTCTGTCACGAATTCGCTTCCCTCGAGGGCATCCTTTTCAGTAGCACAGACGGCAAGTCTTCCCAGAGTTTCTCCAACAGATGCTTCTGTATCCAGATCTGCATGAACGCGCTGCTGGAGGTTGCGGCCGATACGCTCCGGAAGTGTAGAACGGGCCTCCGCGGATTCGTCGAAACAGCGCACGTTGTGGCCCGCAGCGGCGAATGCCTGGGCAATTCCGTGCCCCATTGTGCCCAGCCCGAGGACCGTGACCGTCAGCGTTTTGTTAGTTGACATGTGACTGATATTTCCTTCCAGGTATATCGTTCATCCCATCCAGGTTCCGCCGGAAACACTGACAGAGAGTCCGGTCAGGTAGTCCGATTCCGGTGATGCCAGGAAAGAGGCGACATCGGCTATGTCGGTTCCCTGGGCAACCCTCCCGAGGGGTATCTGTGAGGCGGCATCCTCTATCATCCGAGCCCGGTGGCTCTCGGCAGATTCACCAGGGTTCGCAAGGGCTGCAGCCATATGGTCCACGCGCTCGGTATCTACGAGCCCCGGACAGATTGTATTTACCGTGATTCCATTGGGTCCGAGTTCGTGGGCGAGAGACTGCGTCAATCCGATGAGCGCAAACTTGGAAGCACAATATGCGGCATATCGCGGGATGCCCATTTTGCCTGCTACTGATGAGATTACTATTATTTTTCCACCCTTGTTTCTTTCAACCATGTGTCGGGCCACTGCCCGGCAGCAAAGAAATGTGCCTTTGACATTCGTCTTTTGAACAAAGTCCCAAGCCTCTTCTTCGAGTTCCACCAGGGGTACCCGGTCTTTGCCGGGGCGCGAGCCGGCATTGGCCACCAGGATATCGATCTGGCCAAATGCTTCCACACCCTGGTCGACTATTTCCTGTACCTGTGTTGCTTCGGAGATATCGGCAACGACACCAAGGCCGCGTGTTCCCATGGCATTCAACTCACGAACAACCTGGGGTAACCCTTCCCAACCGCCTGAGCGATCCGGGTAAGGCTGGTTGACGATGTCATTTACAATGACACGGGCGCCGAGTCCACCCAGTTTGAGTGCAATCGCGCGCCCAACTCCGTGTTCCCCACCGGCACCGGTGATGAGCGCAACTTTACCAGTCAGATCAGCCATTATGCTCTGGTCTCCATTTTTTCGGTCGGAAGCATGATGTGCGCCACTTGATTCCCCGAAGCCTTCGCGGAACACGATCCAGCGGCAAAAGGGGTTGCCGGATCTGCTTGGCTTTCCACCATTGGGAGATCCGCAGGAGATAGATCAGCCGGAGTATTCTCTAAGTTCGAGATACACATACCCTCCGGGTATTGGACTCCCGGAACGGGGTTCGCAGGGCACGATGTAGACTTCATTTTTCATACAACCCGCTCACCTGTCTATCAAATAGTACTACCTAAAAACACAATCTTATTCACAAGAAAGTGGTTCCCCACATCGATGGGCAATATATGTCGGGATCACAACCTGTCAAGAAAATTGGTGAGATTTTAAAGGGTGCTGAAGCGTTGAAATAGTCTATGGAAAAAGGGGACACGGCAGCGTGTCCCCTTTTTGATTTTATTCGTGGATCTGGACTCATTCAATCACTTCTTCTGCGCCAACCCCTTTTCTGAAAATGCCTGCCATACCGTATTCGTGGAGCTTGTTGCGTAGCGTCCTGGAGCTGATTCCAAGCATGTCTGCGGCTGTGGTGCGGTTACCGTCGCAGGACTCGAGGGTCTTGAGAATGAGCTTCTGCTCCACTTCCCTGACGGTTTGGCCCACATTGAGTCCTTCGTCCGACCGACCTGTGGCCGACTTGCCTGTTAGCACATCCTGTGGGAGATGTTCCTCACCTATCTGGTCCTCCTGACAAATTACTACAGCTCTTTCGATGTAATTCTCGAGCTCGCGGACATTTCCCGGCCAATTGTAGGCCATGAACAGCTCCATTGCTTTTTCGTTGATGCCCGAAATGTTCTTGTCGTTTTCTTTGTTGTACTTTTCGAGGAAGTGGCCGACCAGATGAAGCAGGTCTTCCTTCCGTTCACACAGAGGAGAAATAGCCATCGGGATGACGTTTAGTCTGTAGTACAGATCCTCTCTGAATTCACCCTTGTCAATTTGTTCCCGGAGGTTCCGGTTGGTGGTGGCTACTATCCTAACATCGACCTTTATGGAGGATCCGCTTCCAACACGTTCGAACTCCCGTTCCTGCAGTACGCGGAGCAGTTTTGCCTGCAGGCCTGGATCGATTTCGCTGATTTCATCCAGCAACAATGTGCCTCCATCAGCGAGCTCGAAACGGCCCCTTGATTGTTTCACCGCGCC
This sequence comes from Latescibacteria bacterium UBA2968, assembly GCA_963694355.1. Taxonomy (GTDB): domain Bacteria; phylum Latescibacterota; class UBA2968; order UBA2968. The sequence continues at coordinate 5,755 of CAVOEZ010000126.1, forward strand.
AGTGAAAGCCCCCTTCTCGTGACCGAAGAGTTCGCTTTGATCAGGTCAGGCGGCAATGCGGCGCAGTTGATTTTTATGAACGGATTGTTTTTCCGCGGACTGTTGTAGTGGATCGCCCGAGCCACAAGCTCTTTTCCGGTACCACTTTGACCTGATATCAGAACCGTGGATCGATTTTTCGCCACGGTTTTTATGAGCTCGAAAACTTCCTCCATAAGGCGACTTTTCCCAACCATGTTTCCAAAACTGTATCGTTCCTGAAGTTCAGATCTGAGTCGCTGATTCTCCTGTTTCAACTCCTGGTTCTCCAATGCCCTTGCCACACGCACTTCTATTTCTTCAAGCGAGCACCCTTTTTCCAGATAGTCGTAGGCCCCCTTGTTCATGGCCTCCACTGCGTTTGCCACAGTTGCGTGAGCTGTGATCATCACGACTCTGGAGTCCGGCTGCAACAGTATGGCTTTTTCAAGAACCTGTATGCCGTCCATCCCCGGCATGCGGATGTCCGAAAGAATGAGATCGTAATCGGCACCCTCGAGATTCTGAATCGCCTGCTGACCATTTTCGGCAATATCGACTTCGTATTCGTTTCGGTCCAACGCTTCCTTGAGGAAATCGCGGAACAACGGGTCGTCGTCAACAACCAGGATCTTCTTTGCCGCCATAGTGATATACCCCTGTGCCTGCAATCTGTGGTTTATTTGGGAAGGAAAATGGTAAAGGTAGCGCCTTCATTGGGAGCGCTTTTCACCATGATATCGCCGCCATGGGCTTCGATTACTTTCTTGGCAGTGGCCAGCCCAAGTCCGTTTCCGTCTTCCTTGGTGGTAAAGAAAGGCATGAAGAGCTTGGATTTAACATCTTCCGACATCCCTATTCCCGAATCTGAAACGGTTAGTGTGATACAGGGCATGTCGAGGACTGTCGCGCGGTTCTCCGATGGATCCACTTCGGCCACGCCGATTTGAACCGACCCGCCCTGAGGCATGGCCTGGACGGCGTTGTGGAGCAGGTTCAGAACGATTTGCTGGATCTGTTCGGGATCTGTTCGACAGGGAAGTGTTTTGGGTACGAACTCCCGCTGAAGTTCGATCTCTTCGAGTCGGTTTCCTGCATCGATTTCAAAGAAACCAATAGAGTCTTCAACCACTTCAACAAAATCAACAGGCCTGAGGTTCAACTGCAGCGGACGCGTGTAATTCAGGAGATTCGTGACCATTCTGTTCAGACTTGCAACGCCCTCCATGATTTTCTTCACAAGGCGTCGTCGCGGATCGTCTACAGCCAGATCCCTTTCGAGCAGCCCGGCAAATCCACCGATACCTCCGAGCGGGTTCCGAATTTCATGAGCCACGGTCGCTGCCATCTCGCCCAACGCCGTAAGCGTACTCACTCGGCTTGCCTGACGCGAAAGCTCCTGGAGTTTCGAGATGTCTTCAAAGGTTTCAACAGCGCCCGAAACGTTGCCAGCCTTGTCATAAAGGCACCGGGTACTATAACGGAGCGGCACCTGCGTACCATTGGGCCTTGTGATCCTTTTTTCCTGATCGGCTATCACGGTTCCGTTAGCAAGGGCATTCGAAAGATCAGACACCTCGGTGAGGACCTGAAGCACGGGTCTATTCAGAAAGTCCTTGTTCTTCGGCAGCCCGAGTATGGCCATCGCCGCAGGATTCAGGAGCGTAATTTCGCCCTGGGTATCCACGGCGACCACCCCGGTTCCAAGTCCCTCGAGAATCTGATCCAGGGTGTCTGTCATCGTGACTTGTTCTGGTTGGATGTGTAGGGTTTTCCACCAATGCCAGTCAGCCGGATGCCCTTTTTCGCAACTGCCTTGTATGTTTCATCGGTGCTCTCAACGAGACGACTGAATTTGGCTTTCAGGGTGTCAAGATCCTCGCGATCGACAGAATTCGGCACGTATGCCTTCAATGATGCCTGAAACAATGCGATTGTTTCTGCCTGCTGTTTGAGGAGCGGGACAATCCGATTGGGAAGTTCACCTTCAGTAAATCGCAGTTGAATCTGTTGCGCGAGCCGAGCGGCGTTTGATTGCATTTCAAGCAGTTCAGGTAGGGTCATTTTCTGGCTCACTTTTCTCTTCGGCGACCGCATCTTCTTGCTGCGGCTCTTCCCGTTGTAGGCCGGCTTGTTCAGTGGCGTCCTGTGTTGCCTCCGGATCGACAGCCGGCTCTGCTGAAGATTCCAGTTCCACGGGTGCGGGTTCCGGTCCTTCGGCGGCGTCCTGTGTTTCTTTGGGGTCGACGGCAGGCACGGATGGAGATTCTCGTTCCACAGGTACGGGTTCCGGCGCGACCCCTTGCGGTGGTCTCCTTGCAGCTACACCTCCGTATGCGCCCGCCAGTCCAGCCGGTCTTGGAGACGTGGGTCGGGGCGTTCCCCCCGCTGGAGCTGCGCCCAGTCTCGGTCGTTGCAGTTCCAGCTCGAGGTCTCTCACGCGTCTTCGCAGTTCTCTGACTTCAGTCTGGAGTTTCTGATTCTTGAGCGATCGGCTGACTGCGGCGAGGACTTCTGGAACTTTAAAGGGTTTCACGATGTAATCCTGGGCGCCTTCACGCAACGAATCGATCACAGATTCGATCGTGGGATATCCTGTCATGATGATGATCTGCGCGTCAGGAGAGGCGTTTGTGACCTGAGCGACCAGATCCATTCCCGACATGTCCGGCAGACTCAGGTCGATCAGTGCGATGTGAAGATCCTGATGGTTGAGGATGTCTGTGGCTTCTGCGCCATTGGCAGCCGTAACCACGGAGTATCCCGCATCGGTAAGGGACTCGTTTAAGAGTTCCACCATGAATTCGTCGTCGTCCACAACAAGAATGGATTCTTCTGCCAAAAGAGGATCTTCCTGGATAGAGATACAGAGGAAGGATGGATCGGGCTGAATCGCCTCCAAACGAGAGGTCGTCGGCAATCCTGAAACGTGAGGTCAATCGAGGGGAAAGCAAACGGAATTCCAAGCCGGCAGGGATGCGGCTAACCAATGGTTTGCTTTGGGGTTAATATAGGTCAGGGATGTGTCTAAATTAATA
>CAVOEZ010000127.1:0-8805 GCA_963694355.1 Latescibacteria bacterium UBA2968
TCAACTGGCCATATTTCCACATAAGTGACTCCATCTGTGAGTGGCTTGTTAAAAGGGACTGGAAATATACCAGGTGACCTTTTTACAAACCGCTCTGACAAATTGCACTTATGAGTTGAATTCAAGATTCAATAAAGCGGATGCAGACGAGTTGGTGAGTCTCAAGCAGGAACGATCCGTTCTGCTGGAGGAGCTGGAGACCGCCTATCTGCAAATGGAGGAACACCTTCTAGCTACCGGCAGGGAGCGGAAGGTGACCTATGAACAACTGCGTCAGAAAAACGAAGAATTGCAGGACCGGTTGAAGGAACTGGAGGAAACACACGAGGAACTGAGAAAAGCGCAGAGAATGTTGATCCGTTCGGAGCGACTCGCGGCGATGGGCGAAATGGCCGCGGCAATTGTGCATGAGATCAAGAACCCGCTGGCGGTGATCATTGGTCAGATGAGCTGGATTCTGGGACCGGATGGGGAGGCCGAGGAGGAGGGTCTCAAGAGGGTTCTGAAATCTGGTGAGAACCTCCGAGATCTCGTACAGAATGTGCTGGGTTTCGCCAGAAACACGCAAGGACAAGCTGGAAATGTGGATCTAAACCACCTCATTTCCGAACTGAATGAGTTCGTGAGGCCTTTGGCAAAGGGCGTCGTTATCGAGCTCGAACTTACAGAAGATCTGCCGGAGATCCACGCGGATCCCGTTCAAATCAACAGGTGCTGATGAATCTAATGTTGAATGCATTCGATGTGATGGACCGGAAGGGGCGAATTCTGTTGTCGACCGGTACCGGTAGCCTTGGTGCAGCGATCGAGGCCGACGGCAAAGCCGGTCGTCACTGGTGTCTGGCGGTTGAGGCCAATGGGCATGCGGCAGAGGATTGTGTCGTTGCCGAGGTCAGAGACACCGGACCGGGGATCGAGGCGAAGGACATTGGTCAGGTATTCGAAGCCTTTTTTACGACTAAGGCCGAAGGGGAAGGAACGGGTTTAGGGTTATCTATTGCCCGCACGATCGTGAGTCAATGGGGAGGAAATATCCTTCTTTCTTCGAAGAAGGGTGAAGGTGCGAGTTTCAAGGTATTTCTGCCTCGTATAGAGGCCGCCGAAACGGGAGCAGCGTAGTGCGGGAGGTCGGGCATGGCTAATTGCAGCTATTGCGATGAAGAACTTGGGGTGGGAGACAGATATTGTACCCGATGCGGCAGGCAGTCTGCCTCACTGGCATCCGAAGGCGAGGTGATGACCCAGAAGGCGCTGGACGTCACCGACGTCCGATATCGCTTGGGCATGGTATATTTCAAGAAAGACCAGTATGCCCGGGCGGTTGAAATCTGGGAGAAGATTCTCGCGGAGCGGCCACAGGACAAGGACCTGGAGCGGCTCATTGAGGATGCCCGAAATCGACTTCAGGAGTCGAATCTATGAACACATGTCCCTACTGTCGTGCAGAAACCCACGAGCAGTCAATCTTCTGCGGATCTTGTGGATGCGCCCTGGAGGATCACTACGGGCCTACCGCTATTTTGACCTGGCTCGACGAGGCGGATCACCAGGAAATGAAATATTTGATAGGCGAAGCAGACCGGTTTGTGGGTCGTGACAGTTCCAACGATATTGTGTTGATCGATGATCAGGCATCCGTGAAGCACGTTAAGATCTCTTTTGACAGTGGGACGTTTCGGGTAGCGGACCTGGGAAGCAGCAATGGGACGTTCGTCAATGGCGAACCCTTCCAGGGATCGCGGGACCTCGAGGATGAAGATCTTTTGCGGATTGGCACAACTATCGTGCGATTCGAATATCACGACGATGATCACTGATTCCAAGCGATTGACACCGATGTTTTGAACGAATCAGAACCCTTGAGCAATATGGCTCGAGGGTGTTTTTTTTGCGCAATATTTGTGTGTGGAACCACATAAATTGACTGCCAATCCCCAGATGCCAATACAGATCGATAACCTACGAACCAGAAATAATCTTTCTTGTTGTTGTTATTTAAAGACCTGGGTAGATTTTTCAAGAAAACCTGAATACCGGTTCGGTTTTTGGCATCTCTTTTCAACCTGAATCTGTTCAGAAAGTCACACTGCAAGTATGAAGTAGCAAATTGTCACAAAGCTTGCAGAACAGAGGCCATCTGGTGTATATCAGCCAGAGTGAATTGCATGTCGGCAGACACTCGCAGGAAGTTAAGTGAAATATAATCAATCGTATAAAACTGTTTCGAGTTGGCAAGTCAGCATGGTCCCGAAATTGCGTTAGGAATACGTTGAAGACAATTCGAATGAATTAACGGTGGTCATGATAAGGTTCACAGTTTAGCGGAAGGAGTTCCCCGATGTTGACACGATATCTCCACAGTATACGCGTTGCGGCGATGGCCATAATCGGTACCGTGATTATAGTCACCGGGTGCGGCGATCCCGAACGGTCGCTTTTGAGCTCAGGCGATCCGGCAGTCCCAACTCCCGGCGTCAGCAGCGTTGTGGACAACGGGTCGTTCGTAATCGGATTCTCCGGTTTGAACAGAGGGCTCAGCGGTGCGGTTGCAGGGAAGTATGCCGCAGGTGCCAAGGTTACCCTGTCGGATAAAGGGTGGTTCAGTCCCAGGAAGGACGGGAAGCTCGAGGTCAAATTCAACAGGAGACTGTACGATCGTGATGATGACGATCGTGACGGGCGCGGCGGCATCTATGTTAAAGAGGCCAAGTTTAGGGTCCGGAAGGGTTCGCTGTCCCAGAAAGAATTCATCACGATGGCGGTCACTTCCGGTTCCGAGCTCAGCGATATCCAGGTTGCCTTTACAGAACCGGGTGTCGAATTTCACCCGGCGGCGGAACTTCAACTGGTGATGTGGGGCAAGCTGACAGAAGAGGAGGAGGAGGCGCTTCAGGTCTTCCATACGACCTCCAACGGCGAGGTTACAGTTGCCCGATCCAAGGTTTCTGTGAATCGCAAAAAGGACCAGATCACGCTCTTCATCCTGGTTCCTGGATTTTCGACCTACTCGCCAGGCGGCGACGACCCACCAGAAGGCGAAACAGGTGGTGGTTGATCAGCATTCGTCGAAACAATGAATTGACACGCTACGGAGAATATGATGACGAAGTACATAAGTTACGTTTGCCTGCTGTTCCTGATGATGAGTTTGAAGGGGTGTGGCGATGCGGATAGGCAGCTGGTTTCCTCAGACGGACCCAACCGGCCAACCTCTTCGATCGGTTCGGGCACTTTCAGTCTTGCATTTTCACCTGCAACTTCTGCGCGAATCGGCTCGGGCGTCTCGTTCAAGATCGCAGCAACAACGGTCTCGGGGTCCACGTCAGCCAGGTTCACACCAAGTGATGGCGGAACCATTGGCGTGAACTTCGACGATCCCTCCGGCCAGCCTGGCGGAAACTCTGCTGGTTTGCGGGTTGAAAATGCAACCTTTACGGTCCATCCAGGCGCCCTGGCGTCAGCCGAAAATATAGATATGACAGTTTTATCCGGAACGAGTCTGGATGATGTGCTGGTAGCGTTCGGTCCAGCCGGTTTGCAATTCGATCCGCCCGCAGAGCTGATGCTTGTTCTCGCCGGCGACATCTCATCGGTGGACCTTCACTCGCTGAAGGCGTATCACCACACTTCCGACGGTGAGGTGACGATTGTAAATCTGGAATCATACCAGTCGAACGGCAGATTGATCGTCCGCATTTCCGTTCCAGGATTCTCTGATTACAGTGTGGGTGGTGACGATCCTCCAGAAGGCGAAGGACCGTAGGCAATCTTGCATACCGTAACGTGTGACCTGCTTACCTGATTGAACTAAAGCTGTCTCAGCTACTCTTGATTCGGGGAAGAAATGTCAAAGCTGGGTAACATAGATGCCCTGGTTCGCGATCTGACCGATCTGCAGAAAATGGTCAATGTCGAAGAACTGCTTGGCACAGCGACATCGGAACCGGTCCCCACCGAATCCCGTTTTCGGCAGATGGAAGAAGTCCTGGAGTATTTCAGTCGGCTTTCATCTGCAGGAAATGGCTCGGGCGAGAATCTTCAGATGCTGCTTACCATGGGGCAGACCTATGAGAGATTCCTGAATCTGGAAAAGGCCTTTGAGACGTATCAGTCGGCCCTTCCACTGACGGAAAGCGAAGATTCGCTGGAGACACGAGCCCTGCTTTTGCGCAGAATTGGCCGGGTGCTCTCCAGGTGGGACCGTTGGGAGGAGTCGCAGAGTTATCTGGACCGGGCGCTGGACGCCTACCGATCGTTGGACGACGAAGGTGGCCAAGCTGCGGTTATGCTGACTCAAGGAGTCGTGTTCCAGCAGCAGGGTCTGTATGAGGAGGCCGAAGCGGCATACGAAGATGTGCTGTTGATCGCGAAGCGGATCGACGATCGCAGAACGGTTGCCCACACCATCAACAATCTTGCAATAATCGCGACCATTCACGGAGATCTGGATGCAGCCATCGAGCGATACCAAACTTGCCTGGATATGTATTCCGATGACCCGGACAATCCGGTAGTGGCAAAAACGTATCATAATCTGGGCAACACGCACGCCGATCGTCAGGAATGGGATCAAGCGATGGCCTGTTACGAAAACGGTTTCAGATTGGCCGAAAAGAATCGACAGCTGGATGTGATGGCCAATATCCACCTGTCACGGGCAGACGCCCTGCTGGATCTGGGTGACGGTTCTATGGTTGCCCTGTGCTGCACGAGGGCCCTCGATATCTGCAAGGAAACCGAAGACCGGTTGGGTGAGGCAGAGGCCTACCGGTTGTTGGGACGGCTCTTTTCAATGCGGCGTCAATGGAGTACAGCGGAGAGTCTCTTCCAGGACAGCATCAGGCTTACGGAGGAGATTTCGAATCCACTGGGCACCGCAGAAGCGTTTCGCGATTTTGGAAGAATGCAGGAGAAGCGCGGCCTTGCTACCCAGGCAAGGTCATCTTACGACAGAGCCTTATCTGGTTTTCAGAGTCTCGGTGCCGAGTCCGATATATCCGAGGTCTCCGACCTCATCGACAATCTGCAGTCTGCGTAGTACCCCCCTTCCCGCTTTTCGCCTTACCTCTCAAGTACATCAAATTAAAACGTCCTCAACTTCATCTTGACTTGCAAAGCGCGACATCAGACATTACTGCTGTCCCAAATAGCAATAGTGCACTAGGCAAAACCGGTTATTCCCCGGAGCCAGCCCATGGATGAACAGGCAAACTATTTCGCTCTTCAAGCAGACCTTGTTAAGGCTTCCTCTCATTTCGAACAGAAACTGAGAGAGTCCTTGCTTATTCGACGGATCGGCGAAGCGCTGTCCCAGACAAGGGATGTCCGAAAGCTGGGCGAAGACGTGGTGGACGCCATCCTGGGAGAAACCGAGGCCGAGAGCTGCTCGTTGATGCTGCTGGACGAGGACAACAACGAGCTGTATCTGATGGCGTCGAAACGATTGGGTGACGACAAGCTCAGATATTTTCAGGTGCCTAGTTCATCTCCACGCAAGTTCAGTGTGGGCGTGGGTGTGGCCGGCTGGGTGGCGAAGGCGTGCAAGCAGGCGGTGGTCCCGGATGTTTCAAAGGATGCGCGATACATCCACAATGACTTGTGTGATCCAGACTCCGGTTCAATGGTCTGTGTTCCCATGGCGGTTCACGACAAGGCGGCAGGGGTTCTCAGCGTCAGCCACAAAAGTCCCAATGCGTTCTCTTCGGAAGATGCTCAGCTGCTGGATGTGATTGCCGATCACGTGGCGATTGCACTGAACAATGTTCGGGCATTCGATGAGTTGAAGCAGTTCAACAGGACCCTGGAGGAGGAAGTCGCCCGAAAAACAGAGCGGCTTACTCTGGCGAATGAGGAATTGCAGAAGGAGATCGAGGAACGGCAACGGATCGAGGCTCTGCTGCGAGATCGGGAAGCCGAACTCGAGGCATTGAACTTGGGACTGGAAGAACGGGTTCGTGAACGGACTTTCGAAATCGATGTACTTCATCAATTAACTCAGCAGATCGGATATGCGCTGAATTACGACGACCTGTTCAGGTCGATGCTGGCGCATCTGGATCGTGCGGTGCCCTACGATGTTGCGGCTTCTCTGATCAAAGGCGAGGAGTCGCATGAGGTTCTTATTCACGCGGCCAACCGGATCTCAGTGGTTGCCCAGCAGGAAGTTCTGAGCCACCTGGTAGAAGAGTTCGAACGCATCAGCGAAGTCGATGTCAACCGGGAGTTGATCCGACTGCGATTCGTTAACGAAGAGGCGGGCCCGAGAGAGATCTCCGGTTTGAAGTCCTTCTTTCTCGTTCCATTGATGACGGAAGGAGAAATCACCGGATTGCTCTACGTGGGTGCCGAAGGTGAAGGCCAGTTCACTCCTAAACAGATGAGTCTGATTTCCAGTGTGGTGAATCAGGCATCGGGGTCTATCTACAAGGTGCGACTGCTGCTGGCCTCAGAACAGCGCCGGCTCGAGCAGCTTGTGGAACACCTCCCATTCGGTGTTGGTCTGCTGGACGCGCAAAATCGCCTGGTTCTGGTGAACTCGGCCGCCAAGGAATTTTTGTGGGCACTTGGTGAAGTCGGTCCAGGGGAGATGGTGCAAAATCTGGCCGGTAAACCCATTTCTGTGCTGATGGATCCTGGCTCGGACGGACTGCCCCACGAACTGAGTACCAGCGGAAAGAAGAAGCGCATTTTCGAGGCCGACGGCCGCGCGCTCAATTCCAGTGATGGGAACGAAGCCAGGATTCTCCTGATTCGGGAAGTTACGAGCGAACGGGAAATCCAGGAGCAGCAGCGACAGAAGGACCGTCTTGCGGCAGTGGGTCAGCTCGCGGCCGGTATCTCGCATGACTTCAACAATTTGCTCACCATTATTATGGGCTATGCCGACCTCTGGTTGAGAAGGCCTTCTCTTCCCGAGGAGGCCCGGAAGGACATGGAGACCATTTCCTCCCAGGGCAACAGGGGCGCACAACTTATCGAACAAATTCTGGATTTCAGCAGAAAGAGTCTCTCAGAGAGCCAGGTGTTCGACCTGGTACCCTTCCTCAGGGAAACCCTGAGGATGCTGGAGCGCACTCTGTCGGAAACGGTTCGGATAGATTTCGAATTCGAGCGGGGTGATCACTACATCAATGCCAACCCTGGACAGATGCAGGAGATCCTATTGAATTTGGCGGTAAATGCCAGGGATGCGATGCCAAATGGTGGAGACTTGCGAATCCGTTTGTGCCACGTTGTGGTTGAGGCGGGCCAAAAGCCGCCCGCACCGGACCTGCAACCGGGGACCTGGGTGCTCCTGGAGGTTGCGGACACGGGAGAGGGGATGTCTGACGAAACCAGACAGCATGCCTTTGAGCCCTTCTTTACCACCAAGGCTCCCGGAGAAGGCACTGGACTTGGCCTGGCTCAGTCTCATGGGATTGTGAAGCAGCATGGAGGCGAAATTTTTCTGGAAAGCCTTGTTGGTGAAGGTACGAGCGTAAGGATCTTCCTGCCCAAAGCTGAAAGCTTAGAGCCGTCAAATATTCTGCAGACAGCTGAGGTGATCAGAGGAAATGGGGAAACCATTCTCCTTGTGGAGGACGAGCAAGAGGTTTTGGAGATCACCACTGCAATGCTCGAGGCGATTGGGTATGTGGTGATTCCGGCGTGTAACGGGATGGAAGCGCTGGAGTTTTACGCAGAGCGCGACGGGAATATCAATCTCGTTCTAACCGATACCGTAATGCCTCAACTGGATGGGCTGGGTTTGCTGAAGGCGCTCAAGAAGCTTTCCGAGGACGTGCGGGTGGTGATGATGACGGGCTATCCACTCGGGGAAGAGGAGGCCTTTCGGTTCGGCGCCCTGTCATACATAAAGAAGCCATTGAAGCTGGCCAGTCTTTCTCAAGCAGTACACAACGCGATGGTTTAACCAAACCAGATCTGTCAGGAGCGATACGCATATGTTGAGTGAATCACAGGTTCAGACGTTCAGGGAGAAGGGTTTCCTGAACGGGGGACAGTTGCTGGACCCCGCAGAAGTGGAGGGTATGCGCGGGGAATTGGCCAGGGTGATCGAAGAACGGGAAAGAGAAGACGTTGAGCAGCCTGTCCTTGTGAGGAACTTGAATCCCAATCCGGATACGCCTGTATGGCAGGTCGTGAACATCTGGGAGGCTAGTGCACCCTTCCGCAACTTGCTTGCGAACCACAAGATCGTAGAGGAGATGGCACAACTGACAGGGGCGAAGCGACTGAAGATCTGGCACGACCAGATTCAATACAAACCTGCTGAGCGAGGTGGCGTGAACATGTGGCACCAGGACGCGCCGCTCTGGCCCATTTTGGCGCCGATGACCGAAGTGAGTGCCTGGGTGGCTCTGGATGACGTGGATGAGGACAACGGCTGTATGAGCATGGTGCCCGGGTCACATCTCTGGGGCAACCAGATGGAGTTTATCCGGTCGCTCGAGACCTATGAAGCTATGCCAGACACCTTTGAAGGTAAGCAGGTTGAACTCGTCAGGTGTCCTGTCCGAAAGGGAGAAGTGCATTATCATCATTCGCTGACCTGGCACGGATCACACGCCAATACGAGCGCCCGGGAGCGGAGGGCCATTGCCATCCACTACATGACAGACGAGACGAGGTTTGTGGCAAGCGGAGAACACGTGATGAAGCCGTTCGTGGAAGTTGGGGATGGTGAAGAAATGGCGGGCGCGCATTTCCCGGTCGTCTACGGGGCTTGACCTTGGGGCAGCGCTGGAACTCAAAGGTCACTTGTTCGGCGAGGTAATTGGAATTCAAACCGAGATCAGGTTCAGA
>CAVOEZ010000128.1:0-8662 GCA_963694355.1 Latescibacteria bacterium UBA2968
TCAATCAAATATCTACCCGCGGGACTGTCAACCGCGATGCTGCCTGCGGGCGAGATGTGATCCGTAGTCACCGAATCACCAAACATCGCCAGCACGCGCGCATCCTTGATATCTTTAACCGGTTCCGGCTCCGGTGAGAGATCGATGAAAAAGGGAGGTTCCTGCACATAGGTGCTGGACTCATTCCAGGCGAACAGGTCGTCTTCCTGACCGGAAATCGCGTTCCATGTCTCATTTGCAGCGAACACATTGCTGTACTGCTTCCGGAACATCTCGGGTTTGAGCGCATCGGCAATCGTATCCGATATCTCCTGCTGACTTGGCCAGATATCCTTTAGAAATACCTGATTTCCGTCCTTATCCTCTCCGATAGGTTCGCTCGTGAGATCCAGATCCACGCTGCCTGCAAGGGCATACGCAACCACCAGAGGGGGCGAGGCCAGATAGTTCGCCTTCACGTGAGGATGCACCCGACCTTCGAAATTCCGATTGCCACTCAGTACAGCCGCAGCCACCAGTTCGCCTGCATTGATCGCATCGACGACAGGTTCGGGAAGCGGTCCGCTATTGCCAATGCAAGTGGTGCAACCATACCCGACGGTATGGAAGCCTAATGCTTCCAGATGCGTTGTCAATCCTGCGGCATCCAGATAGTCTGTAACCACCCTGGATCCGGGTGCGAGACTCGTCTTGACGTGTGAGGGAACTTTCAACCCTCGCTCAATTGCCTTTTTGGCCAGCAAGCCGGCGCCGACCATCACTGAAGGATTGCTTGTATTGGTGCAGCTTGTAATGGCCGCAATCACCACTGCACCATGTCCGATTTCAGCTCTGCCATTTGCCGCAACTTCTACCTTCCTTCCGATCTGAGTATCGTTCAGACCGAATCCACGCTTGTCTACGGATTCCTTCAGCGAAGTCTGAAATCCTGATTTCATATCCGACAGGGCAACTCTGTCCTGCGGACGTTTGGGTCCTGCAAGACTGGGCACCACCGTACTCAAATCCAATTCTACCGTCTCGGTGAATTCGGGTTCAATAGATTCGTCGGTCCGGAACAGCCCTTGCTCCTTTGTATATTTCTCCACAAGATCGATTTCGCTCGATGTCCTCGCCGTCCGCTCCATATACCGAAGGGTTTCTGCATCTACCGGGAAGAAACCCATAGTGGCCCCGTACTCTGGGGCCATATTCGCAATTGTTGCACGGTCTGCAAGACCGATTCCGGTTAACCCCGTGCCGAAAAATTCGACGAATTTTCCCACAACCCCTTTGGCTCTGAGCATCTGCGTTACAGTCAAAGCCAGGTCTGTCGCTGTTGCGCCCTCGGGGAGATTCCCGTGCAGTCTGAAACCCACCACTTCAGGTGTCAGCATGAAGATTGGTTGACCCAGCATCACGGCCTCGGCCTCAATGCCACCCACTCCCCAGCCCAAAACCCCGAGCCCGTTGATCATGGTGGTATGAGAATCCGTCCCTACGAGACTGTCCGGGTAGGCGACCTGACCCTTATCACCAGCAGATGTGAAAACACCTTTTGCCAAATACTCGAGGTTCACCTGATGAACGATCCCTGTGGCGGGAGGAACTACCCTGAAACGGTCAAACGCATTCGAACCCCATCTGAGGAATTCATAGCGTTCTTTGTTCCGATCGAATTCGATCTCTGCATTGATTCGCAACGCGTCGATATGGGCGAAGCGATCCACCTGAACCGAATGGTCAATCACCAGGTCCGCCGGAATGAGCGGCTCGATTCGACGGGGATCTCCACCAAGTCGGGACATTGCAGACCGCAAAGCTGCAAGGTCCACCAGAGAGGGTACACCCGTAAAGTCCTGTAAAACCACGCGTGCCGGTTTGAACGGAATTTCCACTTGAGCGGGCGATGCCCCGTTCCAGTTGGCTAGCCCTTCTACATCTTCCTCGCTAACCTGATAGCCATCCAGATTTCTCAAGGCGGCCTCCAGGAGAACCTTTACACTGAAAGGCAACCGCGAAACCGGTCCCACACCTGAGGCTTCCAGCGCATCCAATCGATAGATTGCTACATCGCCCGCCGCTGTGGCAAGCCTGTGTTTGGACCCGTAAGGGTTGGAATAATCGGCCATATGTCAATTCCTCGCTTTAATTACCGAATTGCTCTTCCTGAAATCAGAAGAAGAATGATATGTAAGAAGACACTCATATTCAAGTCCGTTCTGGAGTGAACCAGGGCGCAAAGAATGGAGACGATCGCTTTACATTCGATGAAAAATTACCTAACTTGCATTCAATATAAAAGCGAATCATTGTAATAATTCATATTCCCAATTGGAATAATTGATGATTTCGAATATTGAGGCCCTCGCGACACTGTCAGAACTGGGTACAATGACACGCGTAGCCACCCGCCTGCGCATCTCCCAATCCGCGGTCAGCAAACGAATTGCCGCCCTGGAAGCCCATATGGGCCAATCGCTCGTAGAACCAGCAGGGAGAGGCGTGAGACTTACATCAAATGGTGTGCGCTTGCTGGACAAGACCGGTCCGTTCATGGCCTCGCTGAAAGAGGCACTGCTGGAGGAGCCGTCTCCCCAGGGAAGCAGACTGGTGATCGGGATATCAGAATCTATTCTTTCCTCCTGGGGCCCGTGACTGCTTGGAAGCGTGAGAGCCACCATACCAAGGTTAGAACTGGTAGCCAATGCCCACAGAAGCCCGGTGGCCATAGATCACGTTCGTTCCGGTGAATACATGCTTGCACTTTGTGCCGGAGAAGGAGACAATACACCGGATCTCACGTGGAAAACCCTGTTTCAGGAACCCATGGTCATTGTACCGTCCGGACTCAAATCTTTTCGCTTCAAAGGTAGAAAGCACCTTCCAGTACTCACGATCGAACCCCATTCATCCACCTGGGGATATCTCGACAAGAGAATAAAGCTCAACTCCGGGGCGTGGGGAACGACCATAGAAGCTGAACAGACGCTGCAATCTTTCTCCTGTATCATCCAGATGGCCCGGCACGGATTCGGCCACGGTCTCGTCCCCGTTGGTCTGGCTCTTGCCTTTGGAATTTCGCGAAAGCACCTCATCCGGTTACCAGAGCCTGGACTGTTCCGACCCATCAGCCTGGTGGGCAGAAGCACCACATTCGCGCGACCGCTGGTAAAATCCTTCCACCAGCAGCTGACCTCCGGACTCAATACCATCCTTCCGGAAATCACCTGAAGATCCTTAGAGTCTGGTGACGGACGAATCGGACAAGTCCCTTGCCTTCGTGCTTCCAAACCTGTATTTTGCAGGGTTGCCAACTCTAATTCCAATCGCAGATTTTTAAATTAATGAAAAACAGACGATTTTCTGCCCTGATCATCCTCGATGGCTGGGGACTCAATCCAAATCCTGATCACAATGCCGTAGCCCTTGCCGAAACACCCACGATGGACCGGATCTGGGAGACCTACCCGCACACGACCCTCGCCACATCGGGCAGAAGCGTTGGGCTCCCGGATGGAATGATGGGAAACTCAGAAGTGGGGCATCTCAACCTTGGCGCAGGCCGTGTTGTAATGCAGGCCATGACTCAGGTGGACGATCGTGTAAACAGCGGAAAATTATTCGAAAACGAAGCCCTTATCGAGGCCATGGACAGGGTTTCGGGAACAGACCGTCGACTCCATCTGATGGGTCTCGTATCCGATGGCGGCGTCCATTCGTGGCCCAGTCACTACGATGGCCTTCTCAAAATGGCGTCAGCTCGAAACCTGTCCAGGGATCAGGTCTATGTGCACGCCCTGATGGACGGACGGGACACACCGCCTAAAAGTGGAGCCGATCGCGTAGCCGACCTGATGGACATGTTGAAGTCCGCCGGTGCCGGTCGAATCGCAACCATCTGCGGTCGCTATTACGCGATGGACCGCGACAACAGGTGGGAAAGAACCCAACTCGCATACGACTGTTTTACAACAGGTGAAGGGATTCGCGAAACGAATCCCCTACAGGCAATGAGCAATGCCTACGGCCGAGGAGAAACCGACGAATTCATAAAACCAGTGGTCCTGACAGATCCCGCAGGGTCACCGATTGGTACCATATCCGATGGCGACTCCATCATCTTTTTCAATTTCCGGGGAGATCGTCCGAGGCAAATCACGCGTGCGTTCACCTTGCCGGGATTCGATGGATTCACGCGCAAGGCGCACCCGAAAATCCATTTCACCACCCTTACCAGATATGAAAAAGGTGTACCAGTTGACGGTATCGCGTTTCCACCGGAAGATCTCCAACAGGACATGCCGAACGTCTTCGGTGAAACCGTGAGCCTGGCAGGACTCAAGCAGCTTCGAATTGCGGAAACCGAAAAATATGCACACGTCACCTTCTTCTTCAATGGGCAGGAAGAAAAGCCATTCCCGGGTGAGGACCGTATCCTGGTCCCATCCCCCAAAGATGTGCCTACTTATGACTACAAACCTGAAATGAGCGCACCGGAAATTACAGAACAATTCACATCGGCGATTCAGAGTGGAAGCTTCGATACAGCCATCTGCAACTTTGCCAACGCGGACATGGTAGGACACACAGGCGTACTTGATGCGGCGACTCGAGCGGTAAGCACAGTCGACAAATGCCTGGGGGAGATCCTGGAGTCGATAGCGCGTGTGGACGGTTCGGCCATTGTTACTGCAGACCACGGAAATGCGGAACAGATGGTGCATTACGAGACCAGCGAACCGCACACGGCGCATACGACCAATCCAGTACCTCTGGTTCTCGTCGACAAGCACTTCCAGGGAGAACTCCACGAAGGTGGCGCACTCTGCGATGTTGCACCTACCCTTCTCGCCTTGCTCGGGGTATCGAAGCCCGAGGAAATGACAGGAAACGATATTCGATCATAGCTTTGTCGTTGCACAGCATTCCTGAATCACGACCGTAGTTCAGCCGCACAAACCACAGGAGACTCCGGATGAAAATACATGAATATCAGGCCAAGGAAGTATTGAAGAAATTCGGTGTTCCGGTGCCCGACGGAGGTCTGGCCAAGTCCCCGGAGGAAGCCAGGGAAATCGCAGAACGACTTGGTGGATTCACAGTGGTGAAAGCCCAAATCCACGCAGGTGGACGCGGCAAGGGTGGCGGAGTCAAAATCGCAAAAACGCCCGACGAGGCAAAGCAATATGCCAGCGAAATTCTGGGCATGCAGCTCATCACGCACCAGACCGGCCCGGAAGGTCAAAAGGTCAAGCAGGTATGGATCGAGCAGGGAACCGAAATCGAACGGGAACTCTATCTGGGAATCGTCCTGGATCGCGAGCAATCGAAGCTTGTGATCATGGCGTCTCAGGCAGGCGGCATGGACATCGAAGAGGTCGCGGCGAACACGCCGAAAAAAATCCTCAAGGAAACAATAGATCCGGGTATCGGTCTGCTGAGATTTCAGGCATCACGGCTTGCCTTCGGACTGGGTCTTGAGGGTGACCAGCAAAAGCAGGGCGTTCGGTTCATTAACGCTCTATATCAGGCATATGTAGCTACGGACTGCTCCCTTGCCGAAATCAACCCGCTCGTCGTTACCAAAGACGGAAAAATCCTGGCACTGGATGCGAAAATGAACTTCGACGACAACGCATTGTTCCGTCACAAGGGCATCATGGAACTGCGCGATACGGACGAAGAGGACCCGCTTGAAGTAGAAGCTTCCGAATTTGATCTGAACTACATAAAACTCGATGGAGAAGTCGGGTGCATGGTGAATGGAGCCGGATTGGCAATGGCGACCATGGACATCGTAAAGTATGCCGGATCTTCACCTGCCAATTTCCTGGACGTTGGTGGCGGAACCAATGTTGAGCGCGTCCAGAGTGCATTCCAGATCCTTATGTCCGACAAGGATGTGAAAGCCGTACTCATCAATATATTTGGGGGCATCGTACGCTGCGACCGTGTCGCGGAAGGCGTGGTGCAAGCCCTTCACGGACTTGCTGTGAACCTCCCTATTGTGGTACGTCTTCAGGGAACGAATGCCGAGGAAGGCTCGAGGATTCTGGAAGAATCGGACCTCGAATTCATTGTGGCGAGAGAACTCAAAGAGGCTGCGGATGCGGTTGTTAAGGCCGTTAAGGCAGCTGCCTGACCTGAAGCAATTGTGCAACATGCAAAAAGGTGGGCTGTAACACGCAGCCCACCTTTTTGCGTGACGGCGACTATATGGCAGACGCTCTGCCATAATTGCAGGTATGCGTTCAACTCGTAAAGAACACGCACCCAGCTTTAATCAGATAACTATTTGTTTATTAAGCAAATACATTTATACACCGTCAATGGTACTCATATTGCTATTTATTTACGTGTATGTATTGAAGATGTATTGTCCACAAATCGTGATGGGAGATTCTGAATGCCGACCTATGAGTATGCCTGCGATGCCTGCGATCACCAGTTTGAGCACTTTCAAAGCATCACTGCATCGCCGATTCGAACCTGCCCGGAATGCAAAAAACGCAAAGTTCGGCGTCTGATCAGCGGGGGGTCCGGCTTTCTGTTCAAGGGTTCAGGCTTCTATACGACCGATTACAGGAGTGAGAGTTACAAGCAGGCAGCAAAGAAGGACAAGGAAGGCAGCAGCAAAAAAGACGGTGACAGCGGCAAGAAAGACGGTGACAGCAGCAAGAAAGACAGCAGCAAGAAAGAATCGAAATCCAAAACTAATTCAACAACCTCATCATAAAAGAATCTGAAAAGGAGTAAGAACATGGGCAAAGTGATTGGAATTGATTTGGGAACAACAAACTCCTGTGTGGCCGTAATGGAGGGTGGAGACCCTGTGGTGATCCCCAACTCGGAAGGAGGAAGAACCACCCCCTCCGTCGTTGCCTTTACAAAGGATGGAGAAAGACTGGTTGGACAGGTCGCCAAGAGGCAGGCTGTGACCAACCCCCAGAATACAGTCTACTCCATCAAACGCTTTATGGGCAGGCAATTCAGCGAAGTCCCAACCGAAATCTCGGAAGTACCCTATGAAGTCACCAGCGAAAACAATGGTCTTGCCACTGTCAAACTGGGAGACAAGACACATACTCCTCCTGAGATATCAGCGATGGTCCTGCAGAAGATGAAGCAGACGGCAGAAGACTATTTGGGCGAAACCGTCACGCAGGCTGTTGTTACGGTTCCCGCCTACTTCAACGACGCCCAGCGCCAGGCAACCAAGGATGCGGGGAAGATTTCGGGGCTTGAGGTGCTGCGTATTGTCAATGAGCCAACCGCCGCCTCGCTGGCTTACGGTCTTGACAAAAAGGAAGAAGAAAAGATCGCTGTTTATGACCTTGGCGGTGGCACATTCGATATATCGATTCTCGAACTTGGCGACGGTGTTTTCGAAGTGAAGTCCACGAATGGAGACACCCATTTGGGAGGCGACGACTTCGACCAGCGTGTGATGGATTGGCTCGCCGAAGAATTTCTGAAAGAAAATGGAATCGACCTCCGTCAGGATCCGATGGCCCTGCAGCGCCTGAAGGAAGCTGCCGAAAAGGCCAAGTGCGAATTGTCGGGCGGCATGCAGGCTGAGATCAATCTGCCATTCATCACCGCTGATGCATCCGGCCCGAAGCACCTGAACCTGTCACTCAGCCGTGCAAAATTCGAGCAGCTCGTCGATGACCTTGTCCAGCGAACAACGGGACCCTGCACACAAGCACTTAAAGATGCGGGCCTGTCTCCCTCCGAAATCGACGAAGTCATTCTCGTAGGTGGAAGCACAAGAATTCCGAAGGTTCAGGAGACGGTGAAGAACCTCTTTGGAAAAGAACCCAACCGCGGTGTCAATCCGGACGAAGTGGTCGCTGTGGGAGCCGCCATTCAGGCGGGCGTACTTTCGGGCGATGTGAAAGATGTCGTCCTGTTGGACGTCACACCTCTATCCGTCGGGATAGAGACTCTGGGTGGCGTTATGACCAAACTCATCGAACGCAACACCACCATTCCCACCAAGAAGTCCCAGGTATTTTCAACGGCGGCTGACAACCAGCCTTCAGTGGAAGTCCACGTCTTGCAGGGTGAGCGGGAAATGGCCGTTGACAATCGCACCATCGGTAAATTTCACCTGGACGGAATTCCACCGGCGCCCAGGGGCATGCCTCAGGTCGAAGTCTCGTTCGATATCGACGCCAATGGCATCATGAATGTCGGCGCCAAAGACATGGCCACAAGCAAGGAGCAAAGCATCCGCATTGAGGCCTCCTCGGGTCTGTCCGACAGCGAAATCGACAAAATGGTGAACGACGCGCAGGTTAACGCGGAGGCGGACAAACAGCGGCGCGAAAGTATCGAGGTCCACAACCAGGCTGATCAACAGGTATACCAGACAGAAAAGCAGCTCGAAGAAATGGGAGATAAGGTCAGCGAAGACTCGAAGGCCAAGGTCCAGGCGGCTGTGGAACGTGTTAAGGAAACGCTCAAGGGTGAGAATGTAGAAGAAATCAAATCAGCCACCGAGGCGCTCACCCAGACGTGGCACCAGATTGCCAGCGAACTTTATCAGCAGGCCGCTTCGGAGGCCGATGCCGAGGGAGGGCCACAACCTCCACCACCGGGTGGACCGCAACCCGAGGGCGCAGGAGAGCAAAAGGATGGGTTCGTAGATGCAGAGTACGAAGTTGTAGAAGAGGAA
>CAVOEZ010000129.1:0-8650 GCA_963694355.1 Latescibacteria bacterium UBA2968
AACGGCGCTCCAGAATCCGATGAACATACCGAATGAAAATGCGAAAAACACCCGGTCGCTCTCAACCACATCGGCCGCCTGATAGACCGACTCCCAGCACGCACCCATCCACTGCCAGCTCTCCCGTGTATCCAGCCACCGGAGCGGAGAACCCGTAGTGCCCGAGGTCTGATGAATTCTGGTGTATTGTTCCACCGGAAAGGTCAAATTGGTCCCATAGGGTGGATTCGCGCCCTGGTCTTGCGAAAGCTCGTGCTTGGTGGTGAATGGCAGCACGCAGTAGTCCTCAAAATTGGCCAGATCATTCACGTCGGACACACCGGCGTCGTTCAGCTTTTCTCGATAGAAGGCGTTGGTTTCCAGGACCGGCGCCAGTGCCGCCCGAAACTTCTCCAGCTGCACCTGCTCCAGATCCTCTCTGTCCAGTTCTTGCGTCGTATCCATCTGCCTCACATCCTCAAATCAAAACCACAATACATCCCGAATGGATTCGCAGGAATCACAGAGGAAGAACCGAATCCCCTGGTTTCGTATTCCTTGTTCGTCAGATTCTTGAGATTCATCCGCACCGTAATTTTCTGGTACTTATAAAACAACGCCCCATCCAAAATCATCGAGCCATCGATCTTGTACTGATTGTCTTCGGCTATGAACTGCTCGTGAACATACCGGGCGCCACCGGCGATTCCCAGACCATTTGCGAAGGTTCTCGTTGTCCACACATTTAAAATGTGCTTCGGTGTGAAAGCCGGCTTATTCCCGGAGCGATCCACCATATTGAATGTCACCCCGGTTTGCGTGGGCACCATCACCATCTCCCGGAACCGGGTCAGCTCGGACTCCGTGAATGCATATGAAAAATACGTCTGCCACCCGGGTGAGGTCTGCAATGCCAGCTCAAGTTCCATCCCTTTCGACCGCTGGTCGCCATCCTGCTGAGTGATGCCCGTGGCATCGGGAATCGCCACATTGTCTTTCTTCAGGTGGTAAACCGCCAGGGTCGCATTCAGCCGTCCGTCCGCCAGGAACTTCTTCATCCCGATCTCGAACTGCCGGGCCGCCTCTGCTTTCCGATCTCCAACCACCTGGCTGGACGGAGGCGAAAAGGCCTGTCCAAAGTTGCCATACACAGAGAAGTCAGGCGTGGGCGACACCACCAGACCGGCCATTGGACTGAACTTGCTGAACTTCCGTTCTGTTCTGGTGACCTTGTCAGCGTAATCGATGTCATCGTATCTCCCGCCCAGAAACATCTGGAATCGATCCGAGAAGGAAATCTGGTCCACGAAATAGGGTGCCAACACCACACTGCGAGCGTCCGCCATCTGGGACTGACCCGGGATCAGAACATGCGGCTCGGCAGCGGTCTCCACCGGAGCGAAAAGATCCAGATTAGGAAGCACGCCCACATCCAGACCGAATGCATCCTGCCACCGACTCAACTCGATCCCGGCAAGCAGAGTGTGTCGGGAACTTCCCGTATCGAACCTGAACACCGCCTCCAGTTGATTGCCAACGACCTTCTGGCGGTCATCCAGGAGCAAGAGCGATCTGTAAAGATCCAGACTCCCCTGGGCGTTCGGAAAAACACCGCTGAACAATGTCCCTCTCGAAATCCAGTCGAAATCGGTATAATAAATGCGGTTTCTAAGCGTCACAGAAGGAGTCAATTGGGTGTTGAACTCGGCTCGAAGGCGATGAATCAACTGGTCGGAGACATCGAAAGGGGACTGGTAAGAACGTGTTCTGGGCACATCGGGAAGCGCGTTATTCACAACGGGAAGACCCGAATCCGATTTGTACCCGCTGTCGACATACTCGAACCCGACCGTAACCGAATGTTTCTCGTTCCACTGCCACAAAAACGTCGGGTGGAACGCCCAGGTGGAACTGTTCTTCTCATCCCGATACTGGTCCGACACGGACCGCAGCGCATTGATCCGGAACGCGACCCCCTGATCGACATCTCCCCTGCCCACGTCAACGGCCGCCCTGTAGGAATTGTATTGGCCATAGGAACCTGAAACACTGGCAAACTTCCCGAACACCGGTTGTTTTCGCTGCAGATTCACAGACCCGGAAAGTGGATTCCCACCATACAAAAACGCGCCCGGGCCTTTGAGCACCTCGACGCGTTCTACATTGTACATATTGTAAAAGCTGGCCTCCGGCTCCGGGATACCGTCAGTCAACACCAACCCGCCCGTCAAAGAATCGAACCCTCGAATCACGAAATAGTCGTGAACACCAAACCCTGTCTGGACATTCACACCACTCACATTTTTGAGGGCATCTCCAAGGACCACCCCATCCTGCCGGTCCACCAGGGCTTTTGTCACCACGCCAACACTCGCCGGCGTCTTCTGAATCGAAACAGGCATCTTCGTCGCCACAGAACTCTCGGTTGGAATCGCCTCCTTATTCCCCCTTACGACGATCCCCTCGAGCGTATACGTCTTCATCTCCTCCGACTGATCTTCCTCACTCGCTTCGGTTGCTCCCTTCTTCTTCTGGACCTCTTCTGCGAATACCTTCGACTCCCACGTCATCCCGGAAATCCAAATCCCCATCAAAAGAATCGTCCCGAACAATCTCAATCTGTCCATCTCTGGATACCGCCTTATCTAAATGAAACTTCCATCGGTTACTTCACCATTAATCCAAGCGCAGATTACGTATATCTGGCATTTCGATATTTATCGTCATAAAATTCCGGCAAAAGTTGATCCACCCGGAGAAGTCCTCTTCGTGTAAGCCGCACCTCGGATTCATCGAAAGTCAACATCTCCTCGTCCTGCAGATGCCTGAATACATTTCCGAAACGCTCCAGAATCTCTGTCCCGAATTTCCCTCTAAAATACTGCGGTTCGATTCTTCCGAGCTTGAGCTGCAGGATCATTTCCCGGGTCATCCGTTCCTCCTGCGTCGTCTCGAATGCCCGGTTCAAGGGCAGCTCTCCTGATTCCAGCGCATCCAGATACCCGTCCCAGTGCGTCTGATTCTGAAAATGGAGCCCATTCACGTGCGAGAAGGAGGCTACACCCGCTCCGATCAGATCACTGCTGCGCCAGAGAGAATCGCGATACATGAACTTTCCGGACCTTCCCTTCTTCACCAAAGTGTAGGCGCTGGACACCTCATACCCGGAACTCGTGAACGTGTCGATCGCGTAGGCGTGCCACTCCCGCTTCAATTCCCAATCCGCCACGGGAATCTCCTCACCCCCATCATCCAGAATCGCTTTCGAATACACCGTATTGAAGGGCAGCTCCATCTGGTAAATCGTCAAACTGTCCGGATCCAGATCCAGCGTTCGCTGAACCGTATCCTTCCAGTTGTCCCACGTCTCGCCCACCATCCCGGAAATCAAATCCACATTCACCTGATCGAATTCCAGAGCGTTGACCCAGGGCATCACCTCGTATACCTCTTTGGACACGTGGGCACGGCCATTTTCTCGAAGGATCTCATCATTAAGATTTTCGATTCCGAGACTCAGCCGGGTCACCCCGATCTCCTTGATCGCCTCCAGCTTGCTCTGCGTCAGCGTCCCGGGCTCACACTCGAACGCCACCTCCTCCGCGTTCTCCCACGTCATCGTCCTTTTCAAACGATCCACCAGCGCCTTCAAGTGTTTCGCGCTGATATAAGAGGGTGTCCCGCCACCGAAGTAAACAAAGCTGGGCGTCCTTCCCTTGAATCGGGGAAGTTCACTGTAAAGTTCGACTTCTCGCCCAAGCGAATCGAGATACCTCTGGATATCCGCGGCATTGCGATCCGTGTACACTCTGAAATAGCAGAATTTGCAGCGCTTCCGGCAGAAGGGGATGTGAAGATATAATCCCAGCGGAGGAGCGTCGGCGCCAGCCGGTGCGTTGAGCACTTCCTCGACTTTACCCACACCCGAATCCGTCCAGAATGAAAAGGGGGGATAGTTCGAAACGAACACACTGCCCACCTCCGTCTGCTTCCAATCCCGCTTGGTCGTTGCCGGCTCCGGCGTCACTGTTTTATCCACATCACTCATTCTTTAGCCTTCTTCCCGAAACAGTAAAGAAACCCGTCAGTTGTCCCGATCAGTAACCGCTCGTTCGCCACACTTGGCGAAGCCACAAAGGAAGATCCGGCCACAAACTCCCATACCGGCTTCCCTGTATTCTTATTCAACTCCAGCAGCACACCGTCCATCGTTGCCACAAAAATTCTCCCGCCAACAATAACCGGAGATGCGTCCAGCCTCGCCCTGTCGCGATAAATCCACAACAGATCCCCTGTCATCGGATTCAGCGCGTGGACCATCTTGTCGCGACCGGCCACAACCACAATTTCGTTTGTGGCAGCAGGCGACGCGTAGAATGGAAAGTGCTGTTTCTCGTGTTCATATCTCCAGGCCACCTCGGCCGCTGCCAGATCCACGCACAACACCTGACTGCCAAAAGTCCCGACGAATGCCCGACTGCCCATCACGGCGGCGCTCGCCCCTACATAGTCTCCCAGAGGAATCCGATGTCGTTCACTGCCGTCACTCAGACGAACGCATCTCATCTGCCCGTCGCAACCGGCGATCAGCGCCACCGAGTCCACCAGCGCCGGAGTACCGTGAACATAACCTTCCGTCTCCAACTTCCAGATCAGCTCGCCCCTGGCGCTTGAGAGACAATACAGGAACTGGTCGTAGGAGCCGAACAGCACCCGGTCACCCGACACGGCTGCGGACGAAGTAATGCCACCACCGGACTGGAATGTCCACAGCGCTTCGCCTGAGCGGGAATCCACGGCGTGAAACACGCCCGCTTCATCCCCAAAAAACACGGCATTCCCTGAAATCGACGGAGAAGACTTGATCTCGTCCGTTGCTTGATACTTCCAAATCTCTTTGCCGTTCTCCAGGGAAAAGGCATAAAGAAATCCGTCAAGCCCACCCACAAAAACGATACCGCCTGCAACGGTGGCCGTGGACTCTATTCCCTCGCCAACTTCCGAAGTCCAGAGCGGTTCGAGATGATCCGGCAGGCTTCCGGAGGCCACACCCGTGAGCTGTGCATTGCCCCGAAAACTCGGCCAGTCGTTGTCTTCCGAAAATGCCGAACCGGTCAGCAGACAAAGCACCGAGATCACGACAAGAATCGCGCCCGAGAATTTGCCAGTTATCTGTGATCCCCGAAGATCGTCAAACAAGTGAGAAAATCTCATAAGAACCTGTAAAACATATCGGAAATTGACAAATTGACAAGCGCCGTGTCCGAGATCATTGACCACTGAATGCGGCCGTGTAGAGATCCTGGAAATCCGACACATCGAGCGAACGCGGATTGAACGTGCCGGTCCATTCGTCACACGCAAGTCTTGCCAGCTCAGGCAGATCGCTTTCCTTTACCCCTGCTTTCGAAAGAGACTCAGGAAAATCTGCAACCTGTGCAAAATGCGTGACCCGCTCACCCAGAGCGTCGGCGTCACACCCTGAAACATCCAACCCGTCATAGAATCCTGTAACACCATTGAACCGGATCACGGACGGCAGCATCAAACCCACCGCCACACCGTGCGTGATTCCGTGCCTTGCCGTCAACGGATTTGCACACGCGTGCGCCGCGCCCAGCATAGACGCCTCGATGGCCGCACCAGCCAGGTGAGCCCCCAGGAGCATATCTCCTCGCGCTTCCACTGAAGCCTCGCCACCGACCACCTCTTCAAAACTCCTGGACAGGAGCGCCCAGGCTCGCCTGGAGAACATCTGCGAAATCTCGTTACGTTTGGTACAGACATAACTCTCGATGGCGTGCGCAAGAGCGTCGATCCCGGTTACGGCAGCCACCTCGCGGGGCAGCCCCACTGTCAGCTCCGGATCCAGCAGCACGATTCGGAAACGGGCCTTGCGATCGCCGCAGGCCATCTTCTTGTGCGTGTCCGGATCGGAAATCAGCGCATAGGACTGCGCCTCACTCCCGGTTCCCGAAGTGGTCGGAATCCCGATCGACGGCAGCATTGGCTGCGAGGCCTTACCGGATCCCCAGTAGTCCGCCATCCTTCCGCCATTGGTCAGAAGAAAATTAATACCCTTCGCGCAATCCATCGCGCTTCCGCCCCCCAACCCTACAATCAGATCGATCTCCTCTTGTTCGCTAGCAAACGTAGCACCTTCCGCCACGTGCTCCGTCGTGGGATTTTCGCCCACACGATCGAACACAAAAACATCCAGGGAAGCCGCCTCAAGCGACTGCACGGCCCGCGCTGAAATGCCGGCCCTGACGATCCCCGGATCTGTCACCACAAGAACACGTTTTCCACCCAGCTCTTTTGTCAGTTCTCCCAACCGCCTGATACACCCGGGTTCGTAGATCACCCTGATATCGGGCCAATAATCGAATGACGCCATCATTTCCGTACCGACTTCCCCGGCTATCTAAGCCCCCTGAGCCCACTGCAGGGCGCGCTGGCGATAGAGATGTTCAAACAAATTTCCCTCGTGGGGCTGGTCCCACGAAATCTGCATTGTAGGAATAGGGCCTACATTCAATCTCTCCACATTGGGAGATCCCAGCAATTCGTCGATAAACTCCTGATCTTCCGTCAACGCCGTCAGCGTCAACGTCGACCCGATTCTCTCAAGGAGCTCCTCCCGAGGCGCTTCGACCACACTCACGAACGGGAACAGAAACTCGGTATTGGCCAGCGGGTGATCGGGATCTTCACAGTAAATCACCGTCGGGCTCAAAAATGTCAAACCATCCAGCTTAACCACCCGGTCTGTCCCTCTAATCTCGGCGGTCAAATCAACAGCACCAGGCACCCTGAGCCCATTGTCGATCATTGCGGAAAGCTGTTCCGCCAGGGCAGGTCTGGTGAACGCAGCGATCCGCGCCTCCGGATCGTCCAGCGCCCTGGGGGTAATCTTGGCGAGTCGCTCAGCCAGTCCTTCGGCCATCTCCCGCCCGTTCGCCGGCATCCATACACCCGACGCGTTGATGCAGGACCTCCCGCCATTCCGCACCACAGAAGTCTCGATCACATCGAGGTATTCCGCCCACTGTCCCGCCAGATCTGCTCCAAAAAGCACCTTGCTCCTGCCCGGGCCGTGGAGTTGGACTCTGGGGTCCGCTTCCCAGGCGGCCACCGTCGACCCTCCGCCGAACAAAAGCGACCGACCACAGCGCATCAGAATCTCGGCTGCGCCGGCGTGATCGGTAGGATAATAGCCGAACGCCTCGGGTGGGCACCCCGCCTCGATAAACGCACTGGCGATCCGGAAAGGTGTCCACGGCTCCTCGCCACCCGGCTTCAGCACGAGAGGCACCTTCAGCGGAATCGCCGGAATCCACAGCGAGTGCACCCCGGGCGAATTGCTCGGCAGGACCGCGCCCAGGGCGTCCGCCTGTCTCAGGTAACTCAGCTTCTGCCCGCGTCCTTGTCCGTCAAGCACACTCAGGTCGAGACCTCGCGTCAGTCCACCTAGAATCTCGGCCATCTCCACACACACCAGATGGATCTTCTCCATATTCGCCCGGCAGAGAGATTCCGGCATTCCCGTCGTACCCGAGAGTTTTCGCACATAATCTTCCGGCGACTGCGATGCGCCGTCAACATCGAGCTCCCCCTCCATAAAGAGGGCGCCTGCCTTGCCGCAAATCTCTACGAGCTGCGCAACCTCGAATCGCTCGAGCGCTTCCCGTGCGGAAGCGACCTCAAGAAGATCCTTCGCCACCAGCCCCCTGTTCGCCTGACTCACCGTAGCCAGGGGCTCACCCGTCTGAATGTGGGTCACCTCGACCGTATTCAAACT
Source organism: Latescibacteria bacterium UBA2968 (assembly GCA_963694355.1). Lineage (GTDB taxonomy): Bacteria > Latescibacterota > UBA2968 > UBA2968. Next base: position 7,781 of record CAVOEZ010000129.1, read on the forward strand.
TCGATAGGGACGTCCGTATCTCAGAACTGGAATATGCATAAGTCTATTCTTCTTGGATTGGATATCAAGAATGGAGAATTACTGCGGAGAAATGCGACAATCGATTGCAGGTGTTCGCCCCGTGACACCTGGCGAAACACATCCTAATAGACACCTACGGTCACGGACTCGTGCAGCTGGGTCAGCAGCCTCAGATTCTGCACGCCGTCCCAGGGGTATCGCTCGATGGGTTCGGCACGTTCGGCCTCGTCCCGTTCGAGGAATCTGGGCATAAAGAACTCACGGGTCATCGTCGTCAACATCACCCTCCCGGTCTCGCCATAATCAACCGTACGATCCACATTGTCCGGATCGACAAGCTCGATTACCGCCCGAGGGTTCGGAGGGTAATAAGTAATCGCATAATCGTCCGCCGGATCGAAGGGTCGCGAGTAGGCCAGCCCCATCAGCGTATTGCCATAGGTGGGCACAAAATCGATCCCCGGAACCAGCTCCTCCCGGGCGAACCGGTGAAACTGCGCGTCCATCTCCGTTCCGCCACAGAAAATCCCGGTGATACCCGACTTCTTCAGCGACACTTTTTGGCACAGCGCCTCGAGCAGCTTGGGTGTCGTAAACAGACACTTCACATTGTCATTCGCCCTCAGAACCGTCAGCGCCTGATCGATCACGTGGCTCTTGTAAGACTCCATCTCCTGGAGCTTGCCGCCCTTCACCAGCTTGTTCACCCAGCGCGGATCCAGATCCACCAGAAAACAAATCCCACTTCGCACCTGGGCGAGATACTCGACTGCGAGTCTCAAACGCCTGGGGCCGGTGGGCCCCAGCATCAGCCAGTCGCTCCCTTTGGGAAAGGTCTGATCGGACAGG
>CAVOEZ010000130.1:0-8649 GCA_963694355.1 Latescibacteria bacterium UBA2968
TCTGGCGATGATCTACGGCATTGTGTTCAAGCAGGATGATCTCCTGTCTTCGTTTTACTATGGCAACAAACAAGGCGAGCAACATGGTGCAGAGGATGAACCAGGAGGATATCTCCACCTGGATCGCCAGTGCGCCGGCCGTCGCTCTCAACAGGAATCCGATGGCGATGATCATCACGTCCAGAATGACCACATTCTTCAGGTGATAGGAATACGCCAGGTTGAGCAAACCATAGAATAAAAGGACATACCCGAAGGGCTTATTGATCTGAAATCCGGCCCAGAGCACAACGGTCCCCAAAATAAAGGCTGCCGTGGCTGCTGTCGGAACGCTGAGTCTGCCTGAGGCAATAGCCCTGTTTTTCTTGACCGGATGGAGTTGGTCGTTTTCCAGGTCACGGATGTCGTTGATGAGATAAACGGCGCTGGAGAGAAGACAGAACAGACCCATAGCTGCAGAACTTCGAAGCAGATAGTCGGGCTGGAAGAGGTGCTCGGAGAAAACAAGTGCCGCCAGTACAAGAAAGTTCTTAATCCATTGTTGCGGGCGCATGGCCTGGAGCAGTGGGACCATAGGGCATCCGGCAGGGCAGAGGCTTCAACCTCCGACCTGAACCATTTCAAGTCTTAAAGGGTTAGCCCGAAATAGAATCGACGGCTGTCTATGTTGTTTATAATGCTGGGATTGTTTCTATCCGGAATGCTTCGCCGTGTAGGGAACGCAACCTGGAAGTAACCGAACATTGGTATCCAGTAGTTGGAAAACATCTGCATTCTGAGTTCGAATCCGTAGTCGGTAAGGAAAGCATCTCTGTTGAAATCGATATCCTTGAGCCGTGGAGCGTTGCCTGCAGCACCCGTTTCGATGAAGAAGGTCCCATAAATCTTGTCAAAAAAGAAAGGAGGCAATTCCTTCGCTGCGCTCTGGAAAATGGGAAAGGTGAAACTTGCCCTGCCAAAGGCAACTTTGCCCCCCGACACAGAGAAATACGGGTATCCGCGCAGTGTGCCCTGGCCGCCAAGATAGTATCTCAATGGAAAGTAAAAAACGCCTTCAGAAGTTCCGCCATCTTGCTGTACGGTTTTGATGTGCTTGTCTTTGTATGCCACAAAGCCCTGGAGGGCCAGCGTTGTTCGACCAGGCAGGGTAATGAACTCATTCCACGAGCCGATGTATTCGTTGATCCCCATCTTAACCTTGTCGTCCCTGAAAAGCGTGGGCGACAGTTCATTGGAAGTCGGGTCGGGAACGCCATCCTCGTTAAGATCCGATGTGAGGGCAAGCGAATCCGTGATGGTTGCGTTTATTCGGCGGTATCTGAATGTAAGCGCTCTGCCGCCAGAAGGGTTTACAAACAGGTCCTTCGCGGGTGTGAAATTCACATAACGCCAACCTACACCCAGATCATTGCTTTTGAAAAAATCAAGATCCTGGTATAGGAAGTCATCAAGTACTTCCTGAACATCACCTACCCCGGGGATATCGCCGGTGATATCGCTTGCCACACCGTTTAGCGTCTGGATCATCCGGGTGCTGTCGAGGATGACCTGATTGACGTGAATACTCTCGGAGTATCTGCGATGACCATATGACAGGGAGATGGCCTGTCTGCGACCCACCCTGAATTCCGTGCCCACAAAGAGGTCGTTGAATATGTTCTTGAACTTGTCCTCTTCGGTCAGTGAGAGATTCGAGTATTGCGTAACATTTGGAACCAGTCGCAATGTAGAGTCGATTACTACCTGAAGCGTTCCCGTGGTGGTATCCCGCCTGCTTGCCACGATGCCCTGGTCGATCAGGCTGTTTATGGTCTGCCTGCCGCCTCCCACATAAATTGTCGGTGAGTAGGAACGATGCTCTGTGTGGATGGTGGGCATCCCTTTCTGGTATGAGAAGAACAGGTCGGAGTTGAGGTCAACGCCCGTTTTCAAATTCTTTCCAATTGTAAATCCCGTAGAAAAATTATCACTTCCAAGGAGATCTCCCCACGAGGCCTCCGCACCCAGGCTGAGCTGGTCGAGCCCGAAACGATTACCTATGAATGTTGGACCGAGAACGGCAATGGGCATGATGCCAAAAGAGGCAAGCCTGCCACCGTATCTTCCGACATCAAACATATCATCGGTGTCCTTGCCTGTGTAGATGCTGCGATAATCCCGGGAAAGCGAATCTGTGGCCGCGATGTCCATAGATCGCGACATCTGGATTCTGTAGATATTGTAATTCGCTGCGTGATAACCGGTATAGAGCAGCTCTCTGCCATTCGAAGAAAGATTTGGGGAGAAGGCACCGCCAATCACATTGGTGATCTGCTGATGCCGCCCTGTTGCAAAGTCATACGAGTATACGTTGTAGATGCCTGTTCGATTCGAGGTGAACAGGATACCGCTACCGTCTGGTAACCAGACAGCTCCTCGTTCATCGGCATCGGAATTAAGGATTACTTCGAATGCCGCGTTGTTCGCATAGGCCAGAGAGTCCGGGAAGGCAACGAGGCTGTCCTGTCTGGCCGCCTCGGAAAGAGCAAGACTGTCGGCGAGGGCCTGGGCGCTGTCTCCTTCTGCAATGCCGCGTGCGGCAAGTTTCTTGGCAAGGAATTCGCGACGGGTTTTTAGTTTGTCCGATGTTTTCTTTGGCTTGAGGGTCGTCTCGGAACTGATCAGGGCGATGTCGCGATCCTCTCCTCTGAAAATTCCAAACAAGATCTGTTTCCCATCCGAGGACCACCTCGGTGTGTAGTACTGGGTGCCGTCGTTGTTTCTGGTAAGGTATCGGGCATTGGTCCCATCGATGTCCACGACCCCCAGGTTGGTGGTTCCATCCTTGTTACCCACAAAGGCGATCTTCATTCCATCGGGAGAAACGGCGGGATCTCGTCCTCTGAGTCCTATCGTGAGACGTTTCTCCTTTTTTGTAAGCAGATTATATTCAAAAATGTCCCAGTATCCACCTGCTACCTTGTTGTAAATGAGTTTGCTGCCATCCGGTGTGAAACAGAAGGGAAGGTCCACATATTTGTCGTATTGTCTACTCCTTGCGACTTCCGTGACCCGTCGAGTGGCGAGATCCATCAGGAGCATCTGGGTGATTCCGTAGTCACTTCCTTCGTTGCTCAGATAGGCCATGTGGGTGCCGTCTGGTGAATATACAGGAAAGCTTTCTACCGACCCGCGATCCGAGATCAGCTCACCTTCCCGTTCGCCAGCTTCGCCGATGGAATCCGCAACGGCGCCATATTTTTTGGTAAGATGAGCCTTCCAGTCGCTGTAGAGCCTGTCTGCCGAGATTCCCACGCTTTTCTTTACGGAGGATTTGAAGTTCACCCATGGCCGTGCCCGAGACATAGATCTGACTTTTTCCGTTCCGTAGACTTCCTCTACGTAATTCAGGAGTGCGAATCCCTGGTTGTAAACCTGTTCGGAGTGAAATCCATCTTTTGAGAACACACCCATATTGGTGTAGGACAGTAGGTCATTTTCGAGTGTGGCCATTCTGAGCAGCATGTCACGATGGGCATCCCATCGGTCCCCGCCATATTGCTTTGACTCGAACTGGGCGATTCCTTCCGAAAACCAGCTGGGCATCGCTTCGTGGCTGAGTGGAAGTGTGAAACTGAAGTCGGGGTTTTCGTTGGAGCGGCTGGCGCTCAGGATGCCGAATGAGAAAGGGAGGCTGTTGTGAGCGGCCTTATGGGTGACGTGGTGTGTGAGTTCGTGCGTGAATACGTCCCGAATCCAGTTGTTGGTTCCCCTCACATCCCAATTGGATGGCGTTGCCCAGAATACAATGTAATTCGCAAGATAGAGTGACCCCGCATTGCCAAGGTAGTCCACATCGTCCGAGACGATGACGTGAACCGGCGCGAACCGGTCCATTGACCCAGGATAGTAACTGGAAAGCTGTTCGAAGACTTCATCTGCAATCAGCGCAATTCGTCGGGCCGTGTCTTCGGCCTGTGTGTAATAAATTGCGAAGTATTTTGTCCGTATGGCCCTGGCACCAGGTGAGTGCAGGCCAAGCAGAGAGGGAAAAAAGTTTCGTTCGTGACTGTCCCACTGATAATCGGGCAGTACCCGGTTTAAGGGTACATCGGCGATATCTACAACGGGACCTCTTTTGAATCGTCGGGGAACATACTGGGCGTCCGGATGGGAGGGCCAGCCGACAAACAGGATGCATAATGCGGCGATGACGAGTATCAAGTTAGTTTCTGTGCGCTCTGGCTTCACAATCACGATCTCCTGAACTTCCGTTTTTGGCCACCGGCTGGATGCTAAAACGGTTGCGTATTAACGAACTATGCTGTGGCCTGCTGCGAGGTTCTGAGAATGCAGGCTACACTATGATTGGCTTCGATGTCGAGCAGATCAGGTATTGTCTGCGTGCAGGCATCTTCCCGCTCGGGACATCGGGGATGAAAGGGACAACCCGACGGTATATTGGCCGGGCTCGGAACATCCCCTTTTAAGATGGTCCGCTGATTCTTGACACGAGGGTCAGCTACCGGAACCGCGGAGAGCAGAGCACGCGTATAAGGGTGCTGGGGATTCGCGTATAAATCTCCGCTATCTGCTATTTCAACGATCTTCCCCAGATACATCACGGCCACGCGCGTGGAGATATGCTTAACCACACTGAGGTCGTGGGCGACAAACAGATAAGTAAGCCCAAACTGGACCTGGAGGTCCTGGAGGAGATTGATGATCTGGGCCTGAATGGAAACGTCCAAAGCCGAGACCGGTTCATCGGCAACGATGAACTCGGGGTTGACCGCCAGAGCCCTTGCAATACCAATGCGTTGTCTTTGCCCCCCGCTGAATTCGTGAGGATACCGCCTGGCATAGTCCGGTCGAAGTCCGACCGTATCAAGCAGCTCTGCGATGCGATCCCCAGTATTCCGACCGTTGGTGAGCTTGTGAATCTTCAGCGCCTCTCCGAGCATGCCGCCAATGGTCATTCTAGGATTCAACGAGCTGTAGGGATCCTGAAAGATGATCTGCATTCGTCTGCGCAGAGCTCTCAGGGCACGCTTGTCGAGATTCAGTACATCCTGGCCATCGAATTTGACTGCGCCGCTAGTTGCCTCTATCAGACGTAAAATCGTTCTTCCTGCTGTGGTCTTTCCGCACCCGGATTCCCCTACGAGACCGAGGGTTTCCCCTTTCTGTATATCCAGCGACACCCCATCCACTGCCCTCACGTATCCCACGGTCTTGGAGAAGATTCCACGGTTTATTGGAAAGTGCTTCTTCAGGTTGCGCACTTCCAGAAGGGGCTGGGCCATAATTCAGGTTACCTGTGGTTCCGTAGCCGGATCTGCCGGGTATCCGTCCGCCATCCAGCAGGCGACTGTCCGGCGGCCATCCATTTCGAGCAATTCGGGTTCGGTCTGGATGCAGATGGCTTCCGCCTGATCGCACCTGGGGGAGAACCTGCACGCTTCGGGAAATCTGGTGGCATCGGGAACCATTCCAGGAATCACTGCAAGCCGCTCCCTCTCCTCTGTCAACTTGGGTATTGAGGCAAGCAGACCCTGAGTGTACGGATGTTTGGGGTCTGTGAATATTTCGTCGACGGTTCCAGCTTCAACGATCTTCCCTGCGTACATGACCGCGACCCTGTCCGCTACTTCGGCGATTACCCCGAGATCGTGTGTAATCATGAGGACCGCCATTCCCAGTTCCTTTTGAAGCCGCTGCAGGAGTTCCAGAATCTGAGCTTGAATCGTGACGTCCAGGGCTGTCGTAGGTTCATCGGCAATGAGCAAGTGGGGGTTGCAGGACAGCGCCATGCCGATCATAACACGCTGTCGCATTCCTCCCGATAGTTGATGAGGATATTCGTTCGCACGTTGTTCCGGGTCCGAAATGCCAACCAGCTTCAGCATCTCAACGGTCTGTTTCCGGGCCAGATCCTTATCCAGCCCCTGATGGAGCATCACAGCCTCGTCGATCTGGTATCCGCAGGTGAACACAGGATTCAGACTGGTCATCGGTTCCTGGAAGATCATGGCAATGTCGTTGCCCCGGACTTCACGCATTTCATCTTCGTCCAGGTCCAGGAGATTTTTACCATCGAAATGAATTTCGCCGGAGACGATTTCGCCCGGCGGCTGTGGGATCAACTGCATAATGGACAGCGAGGTTACGCTCTTGCCGCACCCCGATTCTCCAACAAGCCCTAGTGTCTCTCCCTTTTCGAGCGAGAACGAGACACCATCTACGGCGCGCGCGATACCGCTGTCTGTACGGAAGTAAGTTCTTAAATTTAGCACATTTAAAAGTGTATTTGGCATAATTGTTGTGGGTGTTCGGAATCATGCCCGCAGGCAACGATCCTTAGGACTCCCGGTACCCCCGTTCCGTTCCAGAATATCTGGCTTCCGGCAGGCTCATCGAGGTGATGACGCGGGTTAAAATATGGGTGGACTGAGGTTCAACCAGTCCTCGAGGAGGAAGTTTACGCGGCCAATTAGAAGTGATATACGGGCCATTACGGTATAACCGAAAGAGGCGCCGAAGGAGACCATCAAGAAATAGATGCCCACCTTTGAAATTCCCCCGACGACACCGGTATGCTCTACAGAGAAATAGAAGTAGACCAGCACACTCACCACACCCAGAAGGATGATCGGTGGATTCAGAACTCCCCAACCCAGAGAGGCGATGTCTATGGACAGCGGGCGGATGCTCGGTTCAATTTGCTGAAGGACAAACGATGCGATGCGTCTGGGGATGGCGAGCCCCGCACCCAGGCCGACAAAAAAGGCGAAGGAGATCCGGCTGAGCCAGATCCATCTACCAAAAATCCGGGTCATCAGAAACAGGCCCAGAAAGGCCGGGACAAGCACCAGCCATTTCGGCCCTGCGCCTTCAGGCGGTCTGAATAGTGGGTTGAATACATCCACAAGGATGTTTTGATACCACACCAGGGAAAGCTCGTATGCTGCAACCACGCCTACATAAAGATGTTCAGCAGCCTTGAAGACGGGGTTGTCTTTATAAAGAAAACTGTAAAGGGCCAACGTCAGTCCTGCGGCGAGTATCGTTCCAAACCCGATCCAGCTTGCCGCCAACGCTCCGGTGCTCAGGAGAAAGGCATTAACAGCCGCGAAGGCAACAAGAAAACCGACAAAGAATATCCCGTCCCGGCTCATGGAGAGGTCTTTCGCGGAGATCGGGTAAGGAAGTAGACCGCATTACCCAGAAGAATAAAGGCGATGATGATAAGATGGGCAACGGATTGGGCCTGCATCCCGCCCATGGCTTTGGCCTTTCGACCGATCAGGGTCTCATATTCGGCGGCACCTGCCAATCCCCCGATCAGTCCGTTCAATTGGCCCGATTGCAGGAATGGGTAGAAGTCGGGGGCCATCACGGCCGTGCATCCAGCTCCGAATGTAAATCGATATCGTTCCTGACCGTAGGCGATCCACTCCTCGATTCCAGGAAAACCGGCGGCCAGATCTATTACGTAGTCGAAGTCCTTCAGCGAATGGATGTTCCTGGTAACCTCCATCTCCGAGGTTGAAGTACCTTTCAGGTCCGCCTTGAAGGTACCTTGCAGGTCCTGTCCCAAATTGAGTACCAGAATGGCTCCGCCGGCCTTGAAACCCAGGAAGCTGTAGTCCCTTCCATACTCCCTGTCAAATTCCGCGGCGGCAGTTTCCATAGCGCTATTTGCCAGGCCGACACCTTCGGTTACCAGAGTTACACCCACGACCTTGACGTTCTTGCTGAAGCAATGACGCAGAATAGCCAGTGCCATCGGCTGTAATTCCGGTTTGGAACTGGGGCCATAGTCGAAGGACACCATCACGGTAGCGCCTTCCTCAAGGGAGTCGATCTTGTCGTAGATGCGTCTGACATCCGCGGTTATGGTTACCGGCAATTCCACAAAGGAGAAAAGATAAGGCAGGCATACGCCGAGAAAAATCGCAAGATAAACTATGCGGCGATCGATGTTCAGGAGGCGTTCCATCAGTTGCCCTCTTCTCCCAGATAAGAACGCTCTATACCGAAAATAATCCTGAGAGCGGTTGCAATGGCCCCCAGGCTCACACCGAGCAAAATGCCTCTGCGTGCCGCCAGATTGGGAACGTCCATCAACCACTGGGCGAATTCTGGCACGAAGTCTGAAAGGTAGGCCCCAATGGGTACTCTACCCAGCATCACGAATATGGCTGCAAGCAACAGGATTACGGCCTCGGTGGAGCGGGCCCGGAAGGTGCGGTAAGCCGCAGATGCGATGAAAAACGCGAGCAGCGAAAACATTGTGGCCCCACCCGCAACGTGGATGTTCACATACATCCAGTTGAGGTCCAGCCCGGTGCCAGTGGCCATTGGACTGAGAAATCCCTGGCCGTTATTGTAAATGGCAAGAATGATGGCTACCGTGAATCCAGCATATGTGATCAGGCTGTAGCCCCACCCGGCCTGCTGTCTTCGGATACGGTACCAATGCATGTGCAGCAGACTGTGGATCCCAAGGAACATCGCAAAAGCCGCAATGATGCGATACCAGGTAGAGGTTTCCACCTCAACCGTATGCGCAACAGGGATGTAATAGGTAAAGATGCCAATGATACCGGCCAGAAAGGCGACGATCAAAGGCAATGTTCGCTGAAAAAATGGCATCGAATACGCTCG
>CAVOEZ010000131.1:0-8646 GCA_963694355.1 Latescibacteria bacterium UBA2968
GCCCCGTGGTGCCCGTTTTCTCGCAGTATTTTTCAAAGTATGTCCACATTCGTTTGAGACTCTTGTCGCTTGGTTGATCCATGATTGGTACGCTCCAGGGTTTTTATGGTTTGCTGTATGGTCTGTGCTTTTGCGCCTCGACTACGAGGCTTTTGCGAGTCGATCCACTAATGTGAGGATAAGTAATCCGATGCAAAGCCGCAAGGGTGGAGTCGCATGATTTCACATCACCCACCGGCGGAGAGTCGTGACTGCGGGCGTTCAGTTCCCGTATTCCCTGGAAAATGCGACAAAATCGGAAAAGTCGATCTTGTCATCGCCGTTCAGGTCGAACTTTACCTGATAATTTGCATCGCCCCGAGAACTCCCAAAGCTTCCGGCAAACCTGATGAAGTCAGCGAAATCGACATCGCCGTCGGCATCGGAGTCTGCGGGTGAAAGGGATGGAACTGCTATGACAGTAGATGGAGAATCCACAGCGACTCCCACACCCTCCAGCGCGACGTTGAGGGTCCTGCGTAGCGGATCGTTGGTTTCGAGTATGAGTGATCCCCTTGTGGGACCGGATTCAGCAGGCCGGAACAGAAGCCGTACGAGCGAACTGTCGCCTGGCGCAATACCGATGACTCCGGCTGGGCCGGTAAATTGGTTGTTGTCCGTCGAGATGGCGCTTAAAGTAAGTTCCAGACTACCCACATTGACGATTGTCACCAGATTTGTCGACGTCTGTCCGGCGGGCAACATTCCAAAATCTACCGATTCCTGTCTTACCAGCGATGCGGGTCTCGCTGAAAGGACCTGGACTGGCTTGAAGGAATCCAGGAATGGCAGCGACTGTCCGGATTGGCCACCGAATACGACCAACTCGTAGGTGCCTGTCTGTGATTGGAGGAATGAGACGCTTTCCTCAACGAAGCGTCCGCCCGAGACGCTCATAGGAAAATCGATCTGCCCGGCAGCACCCTCGAGGCCATCGAACCTGATGACAAGCTGATTTATGGCAGGGTCAATAACCGTTCCGGACAACCGCAGATTCTTGCCCACAAAATAGGATGTGGGTGGCGGATCATCGAAGCTTACACCGGATATTCCATTAGGGGGTATGAAAACATGCTCCGAGCCGGTCGATGTGATCACAAAAGGAGAGAAACTGCCCAGGAAGGACAGACTACCCCCCCTGGGTCCTCCGAATACCTCGAGATTGTAGGTCCCGGCCTGATTTGGAAAAAAGATCAATCCCTTCTCGAACCTGCCATCCATGATATCCGTATCGACTCTGATTTCCGGTCCACCAGCCTCAGGTGTAAAGAACAGAGACAATGCTTCGATCGTCGAATCCTGCGTTCTCCCGATCAGGTTGATATGCTCTCCCGCACGATAACTCCCCCTGAGGGAAGCATCGAGGGTAATTCCAGGAAAGAAATCCAGGGGCAGATGAAGAACACCGCTTCCTTCGGTCACGGATACAGGAGAAAATCGGCCGACAAATGGGAGGGCTTCCCCTTGGCGACCCATATAGATCTGAAGGACGAAATCACCGGCCTGTGATGGGTCGAATATGATGCTCCGATTGAACCGGTTGTTGGTCACGTCAAAATAGAAATTGGTTTCTTCTTCAGGGTTTCCCACTGGGGTAAAACTGAGCAGTATCTGGGAAACCGCCGGATCTGAAACGGAGCCTGAAATGGTTATTCCTGCGCCCGCAGTGAAATGCCCCTGAAGCGGCTGATCGAAAGTCAGCTGAGGAAAATAGTCCACCTTCAGCACAAGTTGCGGTCTGAACGCCCTGGGGATCGGAATCAGAATGCCCTGGAAATCACCGGAAGGATCAGTTTGAATGGTAACGGAGGCTTCCCCGTCGGTTCCCATAAGTCTGATATAGGAAGGGGCGAAGGGTTTTGATCTGCCTGAAATCGGGGAGCTGCTTATGGACAGGCCCACTTCGCCCGGCGTGGGCAGGCTGCGCAATCCAGATACAGGTTCAGTGAAGAATGCCAGGGTGTAGTTCAGGTTATTCTGGGTACTGAGGCCTGTCCCGCTCAGGAACAACCTGGAAGCGTGGGTCTGGAAGAGCGCATTGAAATCCTCACCTGTTTCTGTCTCCACGTTCCGAATTCCGGTTCGATTCGTCTTTACGAGTCGTCCGGCGATGCCGGCTCCGTATGTCTCGACAAGGCCTCGGACGAAGAGGTATGCCGCACCACGAATTCCGTTATTTTCACCGGCTTCGCCGGTGAGCGAGAAGCGCTCAGGTGACTCGAGATAGGGGCCATACAGCCTGGGGAGATCTCCCGCAATGTGGCCATCCACAAGGTCTTCGGTATGGTGAGACAATCCTTCATTCAACCAGCTTTCTTCGGAGTCGCCATTGCGGATCAGCGCGTGCTGGTTGAAGCTGATCAGGTGCTGGAATTCGTGAGCCAGAAGCGGGGCGTAAAACGCGAGTTCGTGACTCAGGCCGATAAACATCATATCTGACCGATTGCCGTTCCCACCCTCTGAGACGGAGAACAGGGATCCCGAAGAATAGAATCCGGCGACACCGCCTACCTGGTCGACAAGAGGCGTGAACAGGAAAACCACCTTCCCGTTGCTGTCGACATCCGATGGTTCGCCGAATATGTCCGTTATGGTGGCGTAGCTGGTGTCAGAAAATTTGTCGAGAATATTCTGGATATCGGGGCGAGTGATCTTCACGTCTGCACCAGCCAAACTGTCATCCAGGTAGGCGACAGCCCTGGTATTCGATGCAACCAGGGTAGACCGTACGGTTCGGTCCGAGGTGACGTTGCCGAATCGGTTGAAGGTGAAGGTACGCGTGTTTTGTTCAGGCTGTGACGTCTTGGAGGCAGCCGAGGGTGGCAGCCAGCCGCCTCGTGTTCTGAGTCGAGCGGCGAGACGGGATTCCTCCTGGCGGAGGATGGCCTCAAGCGATGCCCTTGTGTTCCGGATTTCAGCCTTCCAGGCCCTGGGGATGGTAGATTTTGCTAGAACCGAAGTTCCTGATACGGTGTAGGAGAAGCTCCGTGAGGTGTCGCTCTCACCCTGAACGGTTGGAAAAAGGACCAGTTCATAATCCAGCTGCGAGAAGTCCAGGAAGAGGCTGGCCTCGCCGTTCACCAGATCGATGGGGATGACCTGACCCGGAACCTGAGCAAGCAGCTGCTGATTCGAAAACAGGACGATGATCACCAGGGCGGCAGCAAACATAAATGGTCTCGATGGGGGGCAAAAGGAAAAGGCCACCAGCACTCGGCTCTGCCAAGCGTCGCTGATGGCCGTGGATACCGGAGGTGGTTGTCGGGGGTCAAACCCTCAGGCACCTCGCGAAATATAGCCGCTCCTAGACCCCTTGTCAAGGTGCAAGTATCATCTGGGGGTTCGGGGTCCAAATTATATAAAAACAATATCTTGTGTATGTGTCCCTGGTGCATCTGTGGCCTGTCAAGGTCCTCCAGCCGGTGTTACCCCGATCCCTTCGCGTGCTGTGCACGCTCTCCGGTGAGTCTCGCAAAACTGATTTTCTGGAGACGGAATACCCGATCTCCTCTTCTCGATCTGCAATACGCATAAAGCATCGCATGGTCTTCGGAAACCGGCTCGACCACGCGTCGATCCCCATCGCTGAGACCTTCCGTTTCATAGTCGATCTCGATGCACAGACCGTGATCGATGGCATATCCCACAAGGGATACTATTTCATCAAGGGTAGTCGCCGGATTCTGTCCCGGGTAATGGATCAGATCGTGCAGCCCGCCGTCCGTAGGTGCGCGCTTGTTCAGGGCCTGGAAGGCGGTGCGGTATCTGTTGATCGCTTCCAGCCTGTGATCGTCCGATACACTCCTCAATCCGCGCCGAAGCCTCCCAAGTACGCGCTGAATCTCATCCAGGGGATCGGCAGAATTTCCGGACAGCCGCTCCAATGCCGTTTCGAGAAAACCGACCAGAGAAGACAGTTCTTTGCTCCTGAGAACCAACTCATGATGTCCATCAGATTCCGCCTGGCTGTCTACATTTAGCCGTGGCATGTACCCCTGTTTGCGCAAGATCTGCAAAACAGACTCGGGACTGGAGGATGCCGTTATAGGGGCTACTACCGGCGAGAGTCGGGGGCCAAGAACCTCCGAAATCTGTTTCTGTGCATAAAGTTCGTCCAGAAGGCCCTCTTCCCCCACGGTAATATAACCTGAGGTGTGACCGATCTCGATTTCCCCGTGCTTGTGTTCGCATTCCTCGATAAGCGAATCCACGATATCCGGTACGCCAGTAGCGCTCCGTTTCTTGAGGAAATCACGAATCTGACGACCGGTTGTCCCACGGTTCATTGCAGTTTGCAGGCTTTCCCTGGAGATCTTAAATCTGGTCATCACGTCGATTGCATGCAGTTCGGCAAGACCACATAATCTGATATAGTCGACAAATGGGAGGTCGGGGGGGGAGAGCACCTCCAGATTCGGCTGGAGAATAAATTGGGCCTCCAGGTTCGACTGTGCCTGTATTCGCGTGGGCGCCTTTTTCCCTTTAAGCAACGGCCTGGAATCGGAATGGATTTGGAAGAGCGCTTTGCTGTCCTCGTGGACAGGCAATGCAAATGCATCCGGATTTCCGATCTGGATCAGTCCGATCCAGGTGAGCACGCCTCTGAGCATCCGGCGCAGCAGTTCATCGGCTGTGGTTCCCCCAGAAGACAGGGCCCGCCCGGTACCGGGATGTTCAGCAAGATATTTGAAAGACTCCGACGATTTTACGAGCAGACTGTAAAACTGGGCGTAAGAAATCCATCTGTCTGCCGGACAGGCCAGCAGCCCGGCAAGTACTTCGCCTCGAAATGATTTCAGTTCTTCCATTCTACCCTTGCGAGGACCGGCAGCAGCTCTGTCCACCGACCACTCATTCCAGCGTTCGGTTTCCCGCCAGAATGAGAACAGGGCCTTTTGTATGTCCGGCCCCTTTTCGAGTCTGCCCGCCGCCCCCTTTTTTACTCGCCAGACGCGTCCCTCGGTTTTTAAAAGTCCTGCCGTTTCGGCGAACAACATAAGAAACTCGGAATATCCCGGGTCATTGTCTCCGCGATAGAATTTTCTGGCATCCCTGATCTCGGCCTTCGCGATTCCTCCATGCTTGAGCATTCTGGGTGCTCGCAACTCCACAAACCCAAGGAGCGTGGCGAGATCTTGAAGGATATACGGAGAATTGTCCAAAACTTCGGACGGAGCATCCGGTTCCAGTTCCAGAACTTCCTCGGGATTGCTTTCGAGTTTGCCGCCCCTGGTCCTTGCGAGTTCCGCCATTGCCTTTACGAGATCGGAGGCCATACGGACGGGCGTATCGGCCTGAACCCTGTCTGCATCGTAATAAAACAACGGGGTTTTGTACAGCAGTTCATCCAACTCTCTGATGCCGCGATCCCCGATCTGTTCAACTATTTCGGCCTGGCTGATTTGTCCTCTCTGAAGCATCAAATCCAGGATCGACCGTTTGTCTTCGGAAAGACTGTTCATGAACCCCTTCAAGTTGACAGGGTCCAGTAAATGCGTGCGAATGGCTTTCACCACGAAGGGACGTCTGGAGTCCTTCGGCAAGATCCCGAGGTCGCGGGCGAATGTTCTGAGGAGTCCAATCGATGGGTCCCGCATGACGAACCGAAGTTTCCCCGCCATGTCTGTTGGAATCTGGATGGATTTCAGAATGGAATCAGGGATACCCACCAGGGGATAGTCTTCGCCCAGTGTGTCGGTTTCTTCAAAGGCCAGTCCCGCCTTCGAAAGTGCTTCGAACTTTTTCTGAAATCGCCTGGTGAGCCCGGAGGCGAATTCATCCAGGGCATCCGATTTCAGGAGTTCTCCGCTTTCTGATGCGAGAATGTCGACCAACTTTTTCTGGGACGCATCCAGAGCATCATATCGCAGCGCGATCTGCCTGGGATCCGACAGGGATTTGCAGAGCAAGTCGATCAGTACAGTTTTGTTACTTCCGGTGTCTACAGGCAACTCACTAACGGAAGCAATCTTGCGGAGATCATCGATGGACTGCAAGCTGAGTATGGATCGTAATTTCATAGATTTCCGAGTTTAAGGCGTTCGGGAGAATTCCGCTTCAGACTGTGAATACCTCAGCGGAGAATACGGATTTACTTGTTTCAGGGTGCTGCCAGCGGGACCGTGCAGAGTGGTGTCTGATAGCCGTCGCCCGAGAAGACTGAAACGCCGTAAGGTCCCATGTGGCTTGGGGCGAGGATGACAACAGTTTCAAATTCCACCCCACGGAATTGGCGATACGCGGAGGTCTGTACTGAATATGGATTCACAGCGTGCGGAGCGATCAGCCCAGTGATGGATCCATCGAGAATCTGCATCGCGCGCGCGTCTCATCAGGTCTTCGACCTGCAGTCTCAGTTCCACTGGATCCGATGGATAGAACTGTCCGGCCACTGCGAGGGGGCGAATCGGTGTTGCGTGGTTGTTCATCGGGCTCGAGAGGTTTATGGCAGACTCGGATTTCTGAATCGGGGTCTATTGGATGATAAAATCTATGAAGTAAACTCGCAACACCTCGCCGCGTATCTCATTCTTTTTTAGCACCTCTTCCAGGGCGAATTTCACCTCGTCCTTGATGAACTCACGGTCCTCCGGGTCGTCCATTTCCGCCACTGTCTTGGCAGACAGAATGCTGATGACGATATCTCTCAGCATAGGATGTCGCTTTTCGAACTCGCCGTGTACGCTGGCCGGTGAAACTCCGAGTGTGATGTTCGCGCGCAGAAATCTCAAACCGTCCAGATCGGAGGTGTCCGCCGGGTTGATCATGAATTCGCCAAGATCCCGATAGATTCGCTCGGGCTCGTCGCCGATCACGATGTCGGCTTTTACGGTTTTGACTTCCTCCGGGAGCGGGTTAATCATCAGTCTTTTGATTACGATCTGATCCACCAGGAGATATGCCAGGACGGCCTGACCGAAAACAACAAGGATTACGAGGGGCATGTACCGGTTCATAGCGCAATGGAGGGGGCGAATTCGGTGTGGTTAAAATTGTCGCAACTTCTTTAGAAGCTTATGGATATTGCACATGACATGATAGATTAAAGGATTCAGGGTGTCAAGAACTACGAGAGGAAGCGCTGGTCAATTCACCTTCCATCACGCTGGTCCGGACTACTTGATGCTCACGCTGAAGTTGGTGGCGTGCGCCTTCATTCCTGCCTACGCCTCCCACTACATAGCTGCCGAGGGCATTGTAGTCAACGGCAATAAGGAACTTATTGTTGTGCGTGATAAGCAGCTACCCCAATCGACGGATACAGGAACCCGGAAACACACGAAGTATTTATACCGCAGGGATGGTAGCTAGGTGAACCGGGGGCGCCAAAATTACCCCAGACAAGGCTACTTCGATACTACTTTCGCTAGATTGAGATACGGATTGTCTCCCTTCCGAGTGAGATCGCACAAGATCTTCTCTGCACGACGATCGCCCCTGTGAGATAATAGCTCGCAGGGGCGTTTCACATTCATATCCGGCGATGGGATGATCTATTTTGAGGCGCATCAGAATTCCCGAGCATTCCGACCATAATTCTCCACAAAGATGATAAAATCAGCCAGATTCACCTGGCCATTCTGGTCCAGATCATACCTGGGGTCCATTGTCCCGAAAGACTGCATGAACAAGATGAAATCGGCGAGGTCGTTTTTTCCATCTGCATTGAAATCTCCTTTGATCTCACTGTCAGGCACCACGACTTCCGGAACGTGGCCAATACCGCTTAGGGCGAGGCTGGAGGGTATTCCCGTGAGTTCCTGAATGAAAGAAAGGGTGGCGAATTTCTCACCGGAAGAAGTCGGAATAAATGTGAGAACCAGGTCCTCAACCTGGCCAACGTCGATACTGAGTAACTTCGTAGAGACAGAAAATTCAGCTGCATCAACTCCCGAAACCGTGATATCCCGGATCTTGAACGTCGTGCCTCCTGTGTTGGCAATGAGCAGTCTTTGGGATGCTGTGTCATTTAGGTTCGCCTCTCCAAATGAGAGGGAAACAGGCAACACGATGTCAGGAGCTGTACAATTTCCCCAGAGCGTGACGCTCGCAGCTCCTCCTGGGCCGTTGTGTTCGACTCTGAGAGTTGCGGATTTGGTACCCGGCGAACTCGGCGTGAAAGTAAACGCCACATCTTCACTCAGTCCGGCTCCGATACTCAGGTTAGCGGACGAAACAGAAAAGTCTGCAGCATCATCACCCGATATTGTCAAATGGGTGATATCCAGCGGGACGTTCCCCGTGCTTGAGATGATTAGCTTCTTTAGGGAGGGTGCATTGAAGTGTGCGTCACCGAACAGTAAGGAGTCAGGTACGGATATACTCGGCTGTGTGCCCGTACCGCTCATTGTGATGCCGGTTGGGGATTCCGCTGCATTGTGATATATCAACAATGCAACCGAATAACTTTCTGGAAGAGACGGTCCAAAGGTAATGGTCACATCCTGGCTCTGGCCTGCCTTGATGCTCAGCGTGGTCGCCGAGACAGAGAATTCACCTGCATTCTCCCCAGACAGGGTGATGTTGGTGATCTCGAGCGGAATTTTCCCGGTACTGGCGACGGTAAGGACCTCCGTCTTGGAAGATTCAACCTGCGCAGGTCCGAAT
>CAVOEZ010000132.1:0-8628 GCA_963694355.1 Latescibacteria bacterium UBA2968
GAAAATTTCGATCCAATGGGAATTCACACGGGAGACTCCATCACCGTGGCCCCTGTACAGACGCTGACCGACAAAGAATATCAGGCAATGAGAGACGCGAGCATCGCCGTCATTCGTGAAATCGGTGTGGAGACAGGTGGGTCGAACATTCAGTTCGCCGTAAATCCCCAGAACGGACGAATGGTCATCATTGAAATGAATCCCCGTGTATCTCGCAGCTCAGCCCTTGCGTCGAAGGCCACCGGATTTCCGATCGCCAAAATTGCCGCGAAACTTGCCGTGGGTTATACGCTGGACGAGATCCGCAACGACATCACGAAGGAAACGCCCGCATCATTTGAACCCACCATCGATTACTGCGTCGTAAAGATACCACGCTGGACATTCGAAAAATTCCCCCAAACGGAAGACCTGCTCGGAACCCAGATGAAATCCGTAGGCGAAACCATGGCCATAGGGAGAACCTTCAAGGAAGCCTTCCAGAAAGCCTTCCGTTCCCTGGAAACCGGCCGCGCCGGGTTTGGCGGCGATGGGAAAGATCTGGATATTGAAACTCTGGATCGTGACACACTGGAGCACCAGTTGAGAACCCCAAATTCGCAGCGTGTCTTCTACATCAAGGCAGCCATGGATATGGGTCTCTCGGTATCTGAAATTCATGAACTCACAGGGATCGACCCTTGGTTTCTGGAAAACCTGCTCCAGATTGTAAAACTGGAAGAAGACCTGACCTCATTGATGTCCTGACCATTTACTAGCCCTTTACCTTAGTGATCGAGCGATGATGAAAAAGCAACACACGCTGGACGAGCTCCAGTCGAGAATCGAACGCGACAAACTTGTGAAGGCCAAAGAGGCGGGATTCAGTGATCGCCAGCTTGCCCACATCTGGCGCACCGACGAGTGGACGGTTCGTGCCCTTCGCAAAGCGCTCAATGTAATCCCGGTGTTCAAGACCGTGGACACCTGTGCGGCTGAATTCGAGGCCTACACGCCCTATCACTATTCCACATATGAAACGGTCACCGAGGCGGTTCGGACGGACCGGGAAAAGATCATGATCCTTGGCGGTGGACCGAACCGGATCGGCCAGGGTATCGAATTCGACTATTGCTGTGTTCATGCAGCGTTCGCATTGAAGGAAGATGGATTCGAGACGATCATGGTCAACTCGAATCCCGAAACGGTGAGCACCGACTACGACACCTCCGACAAACTCTACTTCGAGCCGCTCACCGCGGAAGACGTCCTGAATATTGCGGATGTCGAACAGCCCGACGGAGTCATCGTCCAGTTTGGAGGACAGACCCCGCTGAATCTCGCCCGGGATCTCGAAAAGGGGGGCGTCAAGATCATCGGGACCTCTCCGGACAGCATCGATCTGGCCGAGGACAGAAAGCGGTTCGGCGCATTGATCGAGAAACTGGGCATTCGACAGCCGGAAAATGGCACTGCGACAAATGTGGACGAAGCAGTGGCAATCGCAGATACGATCGGTTATCCCATATTGGTAAGGCCTTCATATGTGCTGGGTGGTCGGGCAATGGCAATCGTCTACGAGCGGGATGCCCTCCTCAGATACATGCGTGAGGCCATCGAGGCCTCACCTGATGGCCCGATCCTCATCGACCGGTTCCTGGACGATGCGCACGAATTCGACGTGGACGCCGTCAGCGACTCTGAAACGGTGGTCATCGGCGGAATCATGCAGCACATCGAAAGCGCCGGCATCCATTCTGGAGACAGCGCGTGCGTGCTGCCCCCATACGAAATTACGGACAGCAACCTGGCGGAGATCCGCAAGCATACCCATTCCCTGGCGAAGGCGCTTGACGTGATCGGGCTGATGAATGTCCAGTTTGCAGTGCAGGATGGCCAGGTATACATCATCGAGGTGAATCCCCGAGCATCCCGGACCGTCCCCTTCGTCAGCAAGACCATCGGCGTGCCGCTTGCAAAAGTGGCGGCAAGGATTATGGTAGGAAAAACCCTGGTGGAACAGGGATTGACGGAAGAAGTCAAATTCAATCACATTGCGGTCAAGGAAGCGGTTTTGCCCTTCAGCAAATTCCCGGGTGTGGACACCCTGTTGGGACCTGAAATGAAGTCCACGGGAGAAGTCATGGGAATCGACACGGACTTCGGTCTCAGCTTCCACAAAGCGCAGCTCGGAGCAGGCGTTCGCCTACCGGTTGAAGGCACGGTATTCATATCCGTGAACAACCGGCATAAAGACGCGGTAGGACCCATTGCCCGCCGCCTCGCAGATCTTGGATTCAAAATCCTAGCTACAGGGGGAACGCGTGATCATCTAATCGCCCAGGACATTCCCGCGGAGCAGATCTTGAAGATCCAGCAAGGTCGCCCCAATATCCTGGATGCGATCAAAAACAGGACCATCGACCTGATGATCAACACACCTGCCGGAGAAGCCTCCCACGCGGACGACGATCAGATTCGAAGGGCGGCCCTGCAATACGGCATTCCCTACACGACCACGCTCGCCGGGGCCTCCGCCGCCGTAAGTGGAATCGAATCGATCAGCAAGAACGGATCCATACGTATCCGCTCACTTCAGGAATTTCACGCAACCGGTGGCTGAGAACTTTATGGGCCTTTTCAACAAATTGAGACTTTTGGTAACCGTGGTGTTGTGCAGCTCCACGCTTTCGAGCTGTGTCTATTACAACACCTTCTTCAATGCCAAGAAGCGATATAATGAAGCCGAACAACGTCGGGCCGAAGCCGAAAATGCGCCAGACAATCAGCGTAATACAAGAGCGATCTATGCCTACCGCGAACTGTACATGAAGGTCATCCGAAAGGCATCGATCGTCCTGGATCGACACCCCGACAGCAAGTGGGTGGATGACAGTCTGCTACTGATCGGAAAGTGTTTCTACTGGCGCGGCGGCTACAAGGACGCGCTCTTGAAATTTCAAGAATTGCAGGAGAACTTCCCCAACAGCGAACACATCGCGGAATCACTTTACTGGCAGGGGCGTTCACTCCGCGCTTACGGAAAATTGGACGAGGCAAGAGCGGTACTGGGTTATCTGAGCACCGCGAAGAACCCTTCCTTCTCCGGAAGGGCACAGCTTGCGCTGGCAGAACTGGAGTCGCACGAAGGAAACTACGAAGCGGCAATAGAGGCCTATTTAAAACTGCTGTCACAAAAGGACAAGAACATCAAGTCCAGGGTTTGGGACGGACTTGGAGGCGCAAGATATCAACTCGAGCAGTACGACAAAGCGCTTCTGGCATATCGTAAGGTGCTCAAAACAAAGTCCAGCCTCAAAGAGAACTACGAAACCAGACTGCAAATCGCCCGTATTCTGGAACGGCAGATGAAGCTGGACGACGCCCTGAAGGTCTACAATGATATTTTGAAGGAGAAGCTTCTAAAATCCTTCGGGCCGGCAGTCCAGATAAAGCGAGGACACGTTTACGATCTGAAAGGGGATCTGCCCCGTGCAATCGAGATCTACGAAAAAGTGATCGAAGACCATGCCCGTACCGATGAAAGTGCAGAAGCCTATTACCGAATGGGTCTGATCGAGCAGAAACAGCGGAAGGATCTCGTGAAAGCCAGGGAGCTCTTTGAAGAGGCGCGGAAACAGAAACCGGGGTCCGAAGCGGGCATCCTGGCCAGAGAGCTTGAACGGAATCTGTCGGACCTGAAAAAATACCGCAAGACAGCAGAGAAGAACAACAAGAGAAGTCTGGATGCCATGTTCAATATGGCTCAGCTCTATCTTTTCAACCTCGCGGAACCCGACTCCGCCCTGGCGTGCTATCGCAAGGCGCTGGCCATTGCCGACACCACTGAGTCGGAACTTGCTCCCAAAGCGCTGTACGCCATTGGCCTTGTGTATGCGGACACCCTGAAAAACGAGGGAGAGGCCACAAAGGCATTCCAGGAGCTGGTGGATACCTATCCGGTCAGTTCCTATGCAATCATGGCCAGAAATCGACTGGAAGGCACCCGTTCAGACGACGCCCTGGCAGAGGCCCGGTTCCTCGAAGCTGAAGCTCTGCGCGTGGAAGGCGCCAGCGCGGAAGACTACCTCGACATCCTCCGCAAGCTTCCCGGGGAATATCCCAACAGCATTTTTGCACCCAGAGCATTATATGCGGTGGGTTTTGCGTACGAAACCAGTCTGGCCAATCTCGACACAGCGCGGACCTATTATGAAAGATTGGTACAACACTATCCCATGACGGACTTCGCAGAAACCGCCGGACAGAAACTGGACAGTAAACTCCTCGAACCAGAATCAAAGGAAGAACCGGAAAAAGCCGGGGATCCGGCGGAGGGAAAGGCAGAAACCACCGAAACGTTGGCTGATGACAAGAAACAGGAATCACCCCAGAGCCCCGAATCAGAACCTGCCAAACAACCTGAACAGAACCGGAAACCGGAAAAAATCGAGTCGGATGGAAAAGCGGGAACGCAGGACATGAAAGAAAGTCCCGCTGAGAAACCCCGCGAGACGCAAGCCGGTTCGGACTCGGCGTCAGCCAGGGATGTGAAATCGCCTGGCGACCTGAAGAGGAAGATCGCACCAAAGGGGGAACCACAATCGAATGAGGTTCAGAAGGCGGACTCTCCAGCTGCCAAACCTGCGGAGACCAGTTCATCTGCAGACAGTTCCGCCGCGTCCTCCGACACGACCCAATCCTCTGGAAAAAACATACCCAAAGCACCACCGGCAGAGCGCAAATGACCACAACCATCCTTCAGGAAGATGCTGAGATTGTTCTGAACGAACAGATCGCCGACGGACTCTTCCTGATGCGGCTGACCGCTCCGGAAGTCGCTTCAGCGATCCGTCCTGCGCA
Source organism: Latescibacteria bacterium UBA2968 (assembly GCA_963694355.1). GTDB lineage: Bacteria > Latescibacterota > UBA2968 > UBA2968. Next base: position 4,843 of record CAVOEZ010000132.1, read on the forward strand.
GTTTGTCCAGGTGCAAACCGATCCCGAACTCTCCCCATTTCTCAGGCGACCGTTCAGCGCGCTGCGTATAGACCGTGAAGCGGGTTGGGTGGACATCCTCTACGACGTCATTGGCCGAGGCACCGCCCGAATGGCGGCGGCCGGGCCAGGAAGTCGCCTGAACCTGCTTGGCCCGTTGGGCATAGCCTATTCGCCTCCCGAGTCCGGTCCGCTTCTGCTTGTTGCGGGCGGAGTAGGCATTGTCCCACTCGCCTTCCTGGGTTGGGAACATCCCGATCGGCGTTCCAAAATGACTTTTCTGATGGGCTCCGCGAGCAAGATCAGGATGCCAGACCTGAACGACCTCTTACCTGCCGATTTGAACCGCCACATAGCGACCGACGATGGCAGCATGGGGCACCAGGGATTCGTTACAGACTTGATCCCAACTCACGCAACCCGCGAAACCACCATCCTCACCTGCGGCCCTCACGCGATGATGGCCAGGGTGACGACAATCGCCGCGGAACTTGAAATTCCCTGCTTCGCCTCTCTCGAGAACCACATGGCCTGCGGCTTCGGAGCCTGCGTTGGATGTGTGGTCGAATACCGGGAGGCGGAACGGGAAGACCTCCGATACCGCAAGGTCTGCACCGAGGGACCCGTTGTTGACGCCCACGCCATTGTCTGGTAGGAAGCTATGGACCTCACCACACATATTGGAGGCGGCCTCAGCCTGAAGAACCCCGTCATGATGGCATCCGGGACCTTTGGCCACGGCGCTGAATACAGCCACCTCTTCGACCTGGGTCGACTTGGCGGCGTGGTCACAAAAACAATCACCTATCACCCAAGGGCGGGCAACGCAACTCCCAGAACGGTCGAAACCCCATCGGGAATGCTGAACTCGATCGGGCTAACCAACCCTGGCCTGGATGCGTTTATTGAAGAAAAGGTCCCTCCACTCAGGGAACTGGACACGGCGCGGGTAGTCAGTATTGCAGGAACATCGAACGATGAATTCGCCGAAATGGCGAAACGATTCAATGACTTGCCGGGTGTCGATGCGCTGGAACTGAACATCTCGTCACCCAACATGAAAGACGGCGGTCAACTCTTCGGGTGCCGGGAAACTGCGGCTCACGATGTCACCGCAGCCGTCAAAGCGGTCTCTTCCCTGCCCGTAATCGTGAAGCTCACGCCGAACGTGACAGACATCACTGCAGTGGCCTCGGCGGTGGAGGAAGGTGGGGCAGATGGCATTGCTCTCATCAACACGCTTCTGGGAATGGCCGTTGACGTAAACACCCGGCGGCCGGTTCTTGGAAACATCACCGGTGGCCTGTCGGGTCCGGCCATAAAACCCGTAGCTCTGGCGATGGTCTGGAAAGTCGCCGCAAAAGTATCCATACCCATTGTGGGCATGGGTGGAATCGTAACGGCCCGGGACGCAATAGAATTTCTCATCGCAGGTGCGTCCGCCATCCAGGTTGGTACCACGACATTCATCAACCCCTGGGCGGGCCTGGAGATTGTCGATGGTATTGCCGAATACTGCCACGACCAGGGCATTTCCAGTCTCTCACGGATTGTGGGCAGCCTGGATACCAAACCTCTGGCGTAACATACCTTCCTCCCCGACTGCAGTCGTCCTCCTCCTGAGTCTCCTCATTCTGGAGACCGGGTGTGTTTCGCTACCCAGATATCGCACAAACCCGCCTGCCACGAATACGCCGAACAAGGAATCGAAGGAAACCACCGCACCGATATCTACCAAAGGGGCATACGAGGTCGGTATGGCCTCTTACTACGCGCACAAGTTTCACGGCAGGCCAACGGCAAGCGGTGAAATCTTCGACATGAACGGCATCAGCGCCGCCCACCGCGTCCTGCCTCTGGGGACCATCATCCGCGTCACCCATCTTGGGAATGGACTCAGTCTTCAATGCAAGGTCAATGACCGCGGGCCATTCGTCAAAAACCGGGTACTGGATCTGTCTCTCGGTGCCGCAAAAAAACTTAAAATGGTCGAATCCGGAACGGCCAAAATCAAGATCGAGATTATAAAAGCGGTCGAATAAAAAAACCGCTCTCTCCCAGAGAACGGCTCCGCTGAATCCCTCCTGAATTTTTCCTTACTTGCTTTCATCCCCTCGTTTCGGTTTCCGCTGTTCCGCCTTTTCCCAGATCAACCTTTCGAATTTCAACCTGGCGTCTTCATCCTTGTCCTGTGCCTCCTGGAGAATTTTTGAAATAATCATGGCGAGGCGTTCGGGGTTCTTTTTCCCGATACTGGCAAGCGTCTTCAGTTCCTGAACCTGCTTTTCCCGCATCGTCTTTGGAGGAGCAGGTGTAACGCGCTTCTTCGCGACCGCCTTCCCCTTCTTCATCGGGGCCTGCGTCTTACCCGGTTTGGTCAGTGTGACCCGCTGCTTCTTTAGCGGCTTCATCAGCTTGTCCATCAAGCCGCTCCGGGGTTTCTTTTTAGGGTTCTTGGCCATACCTAAGCCCTAACCATCTGGCGCATAAGGAACAAGTTTGGTCCATACGGACCAGGAAACTGAGAACGCGGCAGCTTCATCAAAACTCGGACATTCTTCACAAACATTTGATAATAAATGCCTTGGGACCATTCTCCTGGGTGGACTGTTAAATGGTACAGTTCTTGCGATCTGTTCCCTTCGTCAGCACATCACAAGGGTGGAGGGAACATGACCAATTTGCACTACGGCGATCTGCAGGACCAGGGAGACACCGCTGAACCCCGGAGAATGGCGACCTCGCCAACGACATCACAGGAAGGCGTCCGACAGCCGCTTGGCGTGCTCCTGGTTTGCACCCGCAATGCCCATTGGCACGGAGCACCCGAGGAAGCGCGTCACCCGTTCGATCTCACCATTCCTAAAATCCTCAAATTCTGGGAAAAACGGGTCGGGGGCCGCATCTACAGGGTCTATGCCGGCGGTGAAACCGGAAATTCCAAATGGGAATTCTTCACCCTTCTGGAGTGCGACGATCTGCCAGCCTGGAATGCAAGGCTCCAGAAACTTGAGGAGGCCGGGTTCAACACCTTTTTCGACTGGGACATCATTGCGTTAGGCAGAAGTCTCGGATAAAGGAAAACCCTACTGCGCCACGACCTGGTCTGTACTCAGCCTCCGGAAACCGACCTGCGCTGCAAAGCTCACGCCCAGCATCCTCCCCATCACCTGCCAGTTATCCAGATCCACCACAGTCATCCCCGCACCTCCACGCTGAATATCTACTGTCCCCACATAAGCCCTGGACCCATCCGGAAGGATGCCCAGCGCCGCCGTGCCATCTCCTACCTTAAGCGACCTAGAAATCAGATTCCGGCTCACGCTCACCGACAACAAAAGGCCCTGTGAACCCACATAAAGCGTTTCTCCATCCGGCGAGAACGCCATTCCGCGGGAGGCATCACCCGGCACCTGAATTGCCCCCACCACCCGGTCACGCACCAGATCCAGAACCGAAATCACCCCCCGGTCCAGATTGGTCACATAGGCCCTGAGCCCATCTCTTGTCACTTTGATCTCTCCGGGTATGGCTCCGATCTCGATCGTACCTGTGACTTGCCGCGTATCCGTGTCCACGACAGAAATATTTCGACTGAATGCATTGACCACGTAGAGTTTCTTTCCGTCGGGTGTGATCCCGATATCCACCGGCACCTCTCCCACGCGGATCGTGTCAGTCACCACCCTGGCAGCAGGGTCGATCACCAGCAGGACATCCAGTTTCTCCTGCGTAAGATAAACTATCTGTTCATTGGGACTCAGGACC
>CAVOEZ010000133.1:0-8592 GCA_963694355.1 Latescibacteria bacterium UBA2968
GCTCACCGCAATGCCCATATGAACATCCCGATGATACAGAATGTCTTCCCCTTCCAGGCTCGCATTCACGTTTTCGAATTCCAGAAGCGCCAGCACACTCGCGCGAACAAAGAAAGACATCAGTCCAAGGGAAACGCCGTGCACCTCCTGGAATCGTTCCTTGTACTTTGTGCGGATCTCGAACACCCCGGTCATATCCACCTCGTTGAAGGTGGTCAACATTGCCGCCGAGTGTTGCGCCGACACCAAACGCTCTGCGATTTTCTTTCGCAGCCGGGTCATTGGAACGCGCTTCACACCCTTCGCGTCGAACCCGGCCTCACCCTCGGCCGGTTCCGGAGTCACCTCGGCCACGGCAGGCGCCGGAACAGGCACAGGGTATCCTGAAGCGAACGCCGGTTTCGCAGGGGCATCCGCCTTTGGCTTCTCGAGATGATTCAACACATCCGATTTCGTCAGCCGACCACTTTTGCCGGTCCCCGTAATCGCCGACGGGTCCAGGTCGTTCTCCGTGACCAATCGCCGAACGGCCGGACTCAGGTCATTGCCGCCTGCCTTCTCTTCAGGAGCGGTCGCGGCAGGTGCAGCGGTCTCCTCTTTTTCAGGTGCACTCGCTGCGGGTGCCGCGCCACCTTCCTCTATCCTTGCAATCGCCTCACCCACCTGGATCGTATCTCCGCTCGACTTGATCTGCTTTAAAACACCTGCTTCGGGCGCCGGAAGTTCTACATCCGCCTTGTCCGTCTCCAGCACGCACAAGGGCTCGTCCAGAGCTACCGAATCACCCTCCTTTTTCAACCACTCTACCAGAATGGCTTCCGTTACCGACTCACCCAGATCGGGAATTACCACATCTATGGCCATATTACGCTCCTGATTCTATTGTCAAAGCCTGCTCCACAACGAACTCCTGCTCCCGGTGGTGCACCTTTTGCACACCGGTCGCGGTACTCGCCGTAGCACGGCGTCCAATATAACCTACGGACGTACCCTTCGGAAGGAGCTTCCGAATCTTCGGCTCAGTGAAATCCCAGGCCCCCATATTTTGAGGTTCTTCCTGAGCCCAGCAATACCCCTCCGCATTTTTATACCGCTCCAATACCTCGGTTGTTTCATCGAAAGGAAAGGGATTCAACTGTTCCACTCGAACAAGGGCCACCGTATCCAGTCCCTTCTGATCCCTGCCCGCCTTGAGATCAAAGAAGATTTTCCCGGTGCAAAACACCACCCGCTTGACCCTTTCAGGTGCGGTGATATCCGCATCGTCCAGAACACAGTGGAATCCGCCCTTGCTCATCTCCGTCACATCAGACGCCGAATCCTTGTGTCGAAGAAGACTCTTGGGCATCATCAGGATCAGAGGCTTTCTGAACGACCGGAGCATCTGTCTGCGAAGCACGTGGAAATATTGCGCAGGTGTCGTTAAACAGCCCACCTGGAAATTGTTCTCTGCACACAGGGAAAGATATCGCTCCACCCGCGCACTGGAATGCTCGGGACCCTGACCTTCGAAACCGTGCGGCAGAAGCATTACCAGACCGCTCATTCTCTGCCACTTCGATTCCGCGCTCGAAATAAACTGATCGATGATCGGCTGGGCCATATTGGAGAAATCACCGAACTGGGCCTCCCAGAGCGTCAGTCCCCGGGGATCGGCCGAACTGATCCCGTATTCGAATCCCAGAACTGCCAGCTCGGAAAGCATCGAGTTGATCACCGTGAACTGCCCCTGCTCCTCCGCAAGATGAGCCAGAGGGAAATGCAGCTTCCCGTTTTCGTGATCGTGCCAGACCGAATGCCGGTGGCTGAATGTCCCCCGCTGAGCGTCCTGGCCCGAGAGTCTGATCGACGTGCCCTCCAGGAGCAGCGACCCGAAGGCGAGCATTTCGGCGCACCCCCAGTCCATCGGTACCTTTCCTGCGGTCATATCCACACGGCTCTTCATCAATCGCTGCAGCTTGCGGTAAATGGTGAACCCCTCTGGCGCGGTAGTCGCTTTGAGTGCAATCTCCTCGAGCTTCTTTTTCGGCACCGAGGTCTTTGCCCTCCAGTCCGTCCCTGCCCGATTCAGCCCGGACCATAAACCACCAAATGCCTTCATTTGCGGTGTGATCTGGTGTTGTTTTGCCCGTTCCAGAGAACTGTCCAGCTGCGCCCGCAGCGCCGCCTCCATCTCATCCACCTTCTGCTCCGTGATCAGATTCCTGTCCAGCAAACTTTTCTTGTAAAGGGTATACACGGTGGGATGTTTGGCAATTTCTGCACTCTTGAGCGGCTGCGTGAATACTGGGTCGTCAGATTCGTTGTGACCGTATCGGCGGTAGCACCACATATCAATTATCACGTCCGACTTCACCGCCTGCCGGTAAGCCATTGCCATTTTCGCCGTGTGTACCACGGCCTCCGGATCGTCCGCGTTCACGTGAAAAATGGGCGCCTGGATGATTTTGGCCACATCTGACGGGTAAGACGTAAATCGCGTTTGGTGCGGAAGCGCAGTGAACCCGATCTGATTGTTCACAATCACGTGAATCGTGCCCCCGGTATCATACCCTGGGAGCTGGGAGAGCGACAGTGTCTCAGACACGATCCCCTGCCCGGTAAAGGACGCGTCCCCGTGAATCAGAATCGGAACCACCTCGCTGCATTGCACATCATTCAGGTATTTCTGCTTCGCGTAAACGATCCCTTCGATTACAGGATTGACCAGCTCCAGGTGGCTCGGATTCGGGCTGAGCGAAAGATGAATTTCCTGGCCGCCCCTGCTCACGTAATCGTTGGAAAAGCCCATATGATATTTGACGTCTCCCGATCCTTCGGACGTCTCCTCCTGGGGTGTGCCTTCAAACTCCCCGAATATCACCTCGTAGGGCTTTTGCAGCAGGTGCGCAAGCACGTTGAGCCGACCTCTGTGCGCCATTCCCAGTACCACTTCACCTACACCCAGTGGAGCGCCGGTCTCCACCAGCGTGGTCAGGAGGGGCACCAGCGCCTCGCCACCCTCGATCGAGAACCGTTTATATCCAATATATTTGGTGTGCAGATACTGCTCGAATCCCTCGGCCGCCATCAATTGTCGAAGGATTTCGTGGCATTCCGGCTCCTGCATTTCCGGGCGGTTTAGAACGGGCTCCATCTGCCTCTGCAGCCAGTCCCGCTGACTCTTGTAGGGGATCTCCATATACTCCACCCCGATCGATCGGCAGTACGTATGTTCCAGTTTTTCGATCAGATCCCGCAATGTCCCGTCTGCCTCACCCAGAAAACCCGACGTGCCCACCACCTGATCCAGATCCGCCTCTGCGAACCCGTATTCTGAAAGATCCAGCAGCGGCTGCGGCGGCCTCCCGTAACCCAACGGATCGAGGTTGGCTTTCAAGTGACCAATCGTCCTGTAGGCGGTCACAAGGGCACGTACCCCCTTGTCCAGATCCGTCTCCCCGCCAGGTGTGGTTACAGAGACGCCATTGCCGCTCAATTCGAACCCGGCAAAAAACGCGCCCCATTCGGGCGCTACTGAGTCCGGATCACTCTGGAATTTGCGGTGCACCTCCTCGATATACTGCACGTTGGAAATGTTGGCGAAATCGAACGCTGCCATAGTTCACTCCAATCTATAGGTCAAGACCCCTGGGTAGGAATCCCGGAAAATTCGTTTCAGCCCTTCAGGTTTTTAATCCTCGTACCGTTTGAAGCACGTCCGGATAATTCGTAAGAATGCCGTCCACTCCTGCGGCAATCAGGCGATTCATTTCATCTGCTTCATCTGCATAAAACGGATTGACTTCCAGACCGTGTTTGTGCGCCTCGGTCACCAGGTCCCTGTCTACCTGGGCGTGACCCGGCTGAAGTATTTCACACCCGTAGGAAAGCGAGCGCCCAATATACGTTTCGGTTGGCTTTGTGGAGAGGTTGCAAGCGGCGAGATCCGGCAAGACCTGTTTGACCAGAATCACCGACTGCTCGTCCGAGGCGATAAAGGAAGTTTTTATCAGCCCTCTGGCCCCGATCTCGTCGATCGTCTGCGTCACAACGGCCATCCGCGTCTCGTCATATGCTTTGATATGGACATTCAGCCTTACCTGGTCTCCAATCAGATCCAGCGCTTCCCCCAGATCCAGGAAACGTTCACCCTTGAATTTCGGATCGAACCAGCTCCCTGCGTCCATCTTCTTGATCTCTTCCAGTGTGAGCGCGTCCACCCTGCCGGTCCCGTCAGAGGTTCGGTCAACAGTGGCATCGTGAATAACAATCAGCGATCCGTCAGCCGCGAGGTGGACATCCAGCTCGATCATATCCACTCCCAGGGCGAGCGCTTCTTTGAAAGCTATGGCGGTATTCTCGGGGAATGTTCCCGAGAACCCGCGATGTGCGATCACATTGACCATTGCTACTCCTCACTGAAAGACGGAACGCTCCGCCCAGGCATTACCCAAACAAGGGTAACCAATTGAGCAGATCCTTCAACTGCCGGAATCCACAGGGAGCATCACGGAGATCCGGTTTCCTGTTTTACCTTCGGCCTCATATCGAATCGTGCCTCCGTGCGCCTGAACTGCGAGCCGGCAAAATGTAAGTCCCAATCCCTTTCCAGTCTGAAACCCGGAATCCGAGAAGCGTGTCTGGTCGAACATCTGGCCCCGATGCGCATCCGGAACGGTATCACCCTCGTCCGTTACCTCCACACCCACCATCCCGTCCTGGGTGAATCCCCTGATGGTGACCGTCCCATCTCTCCTCGTGTTCCTCGACGCGTTGGACATCAAATTGAACAACACGTGATAGACCATCTCCTTGTCTGCCAACAAGGGAGCTGTGTGGCCTGTATCTACCTTTACGGATCCCTTCCGGTAAGAAACCGATTCGACGAAATTATCAGCGCATTTCTGGATCAATGGGCCCACATCTACTGTCTTGAGATCCAGTTTCAGACTCCCGTTTTGCAGTTTGTGAATCTCGGAGACATCCTGAATCAAATAGAACATGACGCGGCAGTTGTGTCGCGACATATGGATGGATTGGTCGCAGTCCTTGAACTGTTTCAGTTCCATCAGTTCGAGATTCGTTTCCACCACGGTAAGCACATTCTTGAGGTCGTGAACCATCATCTGAAGCGATGCATCCAACCGCTTCTGGAATCCGGTCGACTGATCTTTGAACTGTTTTCGCTCGATCTCCGATCGGACTCGAACCTGCAATTCAACCGGTTCTACCGGAAAAACGAGGAATCCGCTTGCTCCCGCAGCATAAGCCGCCGACCTGTGATCCGCCTCGCCCGTCATCAAAACGGGCAGGTGAGGGTACACCTCATGGTCGCTGAACTTACTGCAAATCTCGAGTGCAGCTGCTGAATCCTTACCAATACCTATAATAACAAGATCCGTATCTTCCGCACCGGAAGCAGGCTCACCAGATGGCTGGCGACACACGCAAAATTCATCCTGAAGACACGTGGCAAGCGAATTGTAGTTTTGATCCTCATCTTCCATTACCCAAATTGTCGGTAAGTTCATGAATCTCGCTTTCGAGTTGCAAGTGGACAACACGGAAAATAAGCATATGTTTTTGTTTCATTTACAATCTTTCCGGACAATAAGAATGGCACCTATTCGAACACGGAACAAAAATGACCAACCGAGTCGCAACCTGAAAAAGCCCTGAAGCCCTGTAGAGGTCGTCAGAGACGTTTCAGCGAAGACTTGACAAGCCGTAAATCCTGAAAGGGTCATGACGAGAAAATCCACTCAACTCAACAAAATTTAGACATTCGGCAACACCCTCGGGAGGCTTGTTTTTTCTTGACATCCAGAAACATTAATTATATATTTTCCAACCTGTGACTCCAAACTAAATACTTGGCCAAGAACATTTTGAGAAGACATTTTTTTATGAACTTCAGCGGACAAAACGCCTCGTCCACAAAACCTGACCCTTCTGGAACCACCGGCCTTCCCAGGGCCTCGATACCTGTAGTACGCTCAATTTCTATTTTCCTCCCCGTGCTTCTCGGCCTCTTGCTGCCCATTCTCCGGGCTATTTAGTCACAGAGGCTCAGTCCCAAGTCGGATTCTCCTAAAAACTTCAGACCGGATCGAGCCTCGAAAAAGGTAGTCGTTTTTCTATATCTGTAAAGGAAGACTCACATGCCAAAAAAACATACCATCTCTGCTCTAGTTGAGAATCATTTCGGCGTCCTCTGTAAAATAGCGGGCCTCTTTTCGAGCCGCGGCTTTAACATCGATAGTCTCTCTGTGGGTGAAACGGAAGACCCGTCCATCTCCAGAATGACCATTGTGGTCGGTGGAGATGATCGCGTGCTCGAGCAGGTTGTAAAGCAGCTCAACCGGGTGGTGGACGTGATCCGGGTGATCGACATCACTCAGGGTCAGTTCGTTGAAAGAGAACTGGCGCTCATCAAGGTCAAGGCCGAAACTTCCACCCGTTCGGAAATTATGCAAATTGCCGAGATATTCAGGGCAAACGTGGTGGATGTTTGCACCCACTCGATGACCATTGAAGCCACCGGCAAGCAGGACAAAATTCTCGCCATCACCAATATGCTGAAAGATTACGGGATTCTTGAAATCGCACGCACCGGCACCGTCGCCCTGCTCCGCGATTCCCAGCCAAAGAAAACTCAGGAATAAAGCCACCCATCAGGCGGGGGTGAACACATCACCCGCTCTGTCAAATGTCCCCACTTCTCCGGGAGGATGAACCCATGAAGATGTACTACGACAAGGAAGCCGACCTTGGCCTCCTGGATGACAAGACCATTGCAATAATCGGCTACGGCAGCCAGGGTCACGCGCACGCCCTGAATCTCCACGACAGTGGCGTCAAAGTGGTTGTAGGGTTGCGTGAAGGCAGCAGCTCCCGCCAGGCGGCCTCGGATGAAGGTCTGGACGTCATGTCCGTGCCAGACGCAGCCAGTGCTGCGGATATCGTGGTGATGCTGATCAATGACGAAGTCCAGGGGAAGGTCTTCAAGGAAGAGATCCTCCCGGGACTGTCCCCCGGCAACTCGGTCGCCTTCGCACACGGATTCAATATCCACTACGGCCAGGTCGTTCCCCCCGCAGACAACGATGCCTTTATGATCGCGCCCAAGGGACCGGGCCATCTCGTCAGGCGGGTGTTCACCCAGGGCGGTGGCGTACCCGCACTTCTGGCGGTCCACCAGGACCCATCGGGTAACGCGCACAATGTTGCCCTTGCCTACGCCAAGGGCCTGGGCGCCACACGCGCGGGTGTCATCGAAACCACCTTCCGCGAAGAAACAGAGACCGATCTCTTCGGCGAGCAGTCTGTGCTTTGCGGCGGACTCTCGGAACTCATTCGGGCAGGGTTCGATACCCTGGTCGAAGCGGGGTATCAGCCGGAGGTCGCCTATTTCGAGTGTCTGCACGAGGTGAAACTCATCGTCGATCTTATATATGAGGGTGGCATCGCCAATATGCGGTCCTCCATCTCGGACACCGCCGAATTCGGAGATCTCACGCGGGGCAGGCGAATCATCACGGAAGAGACCCGTGAAACGATGAGAGACATTCTGAAGGAAATTCAAACAGGCGAGTTCCCCCGGGAATGGCTGCAGGAAAACCAGGTCGGACGCCCGGTATACACAGCACGCAAGCGACTGGATCAGGAACACTTGATCGAAACCGTGGGTGAAAAATTGAGAGGCATGATGTCCTGGCTGGGTCAGGACAAGTAGCGAGAACCTTAAACACGCGTCAACAATCCGAAGGAGGTGAACAGATGGAATCTGATCTTGCTGATCTAGATAACGACAGTGAGCTCTGCCTTACAGGGCAGATGGAACGGCTTTGCCGGAGGGTTCTATCTGCCAAAACACCAGTTCCGGCCTTGGGAGTGAAATGAAAAATGGAAACCAGTAAAGAAAAAAGCCATGTAATCATCTTCGACACTACCTTGCGAGACGCCGAGCAAACACCCGGGGCGAAACTGGGTGTTCGGGAAAAGATTAAAATCGCGCACCAGCTCGCAAGATTGAACGTCGACGTGATCGAGGCGGGCTTCCCGATCTCCTCGGAGGAAGACTTCGAGGCCGTTCGGCGCATTGGCCAGGAGATCGAGGGCCCCGTAATCTGCGGTTTGTCCAGGGCGATCCAGAAAGACGTGGACCGGGTCGGAGAGGCGTTGAAAGGCGCACCCGCACCCAGAATCCACACCTTTATCGGAACCTCTCCCCAGCACATCGCAATGGTGGGGAAACCGGAAGCAGAAGTTCTTCAGATGGCTGTGCGGGCGGTGGAATGCGCAAAATCTCATTGCACCGACGTGGAGTTTTCGCCAATGGACGCAGCCAGGACCGACCTGAATTATCTGTATGAGATCATAGAGGCTACCATTGCGGCCGGCGCCACCACGGTCAACATACCCGATACAGTAGGTTATGCTGTACCTGAGCAATTTGGTGCGCTGATCGCGGGCATTATGTCCAACGTGCCCAATGTGGATCAGGCAGTGATCAGTGTGCACTGTCACGACGACCTGGGTATGGCGGTCATCAACAGCCTCTCGGCAATCGTCAACGGCGCTCGCCAGGCCGAATGTACAATGAATGGT
>CAVOEZ010000134.1:0-8573 GCA_963694355.1 Latescibacteria bacterium UBA2968
GGTTGTGTAATGGCGCGCCAATGCCATCTCAATACGTGTCCGGTTGGTGTGGCCACACAAAAACCTGAACTGCGGTCAAAGTATAACGGGACACCGGAGATGGTGGTCCACTTCTTCACAAATCTTGCTGAACAGGTAAGAGAAATTCTGGCCAGCCTGGGGTATGAATCACTCGAGCAGATCGTGGGCCGTACGGAGTTGCTGGAGCAGAAAATTGATCCGGAAAAAGAGCGATGGCAGGGCATCGACCTGTCCGACCTGCTGGCAGACCCGGACCCTGCAGGTTCGCGGCATCGGAAACACTCACGCGAACGGAACGACCGACCCGACGCACCCATCGATGACCTGCTGCTTCAGGATGCCAAGGATGCCATCAAAGACAATACGTCTATAACGCTTCACTACGACATTCAGAATACACGCCGGGCTGTGGGCACAAAACTCGCTGGAGAAATTGCATATCACTATGGTGACAGAGGACTTGATGGAACCATCGAATGCAGATTCAAAGGCAGCGCGGGGCAGAGCTTCGGGGCATTTTGTATTCGCGGCCTGAGACTCATCATCACCGGCGAGGCCAACGACTATGTAGGAAAGGGCATGCACGGCGGGGAAATCGTACTGATGCCTCCTGGGAGGGCACGGTTCCAGAGTCACAAGAATGCGATTATGGGAAATACCGTCATGTATGGCGCAACCGGGGGCACACTTTATGCGGCGGGTACAGCCGGAGAGCGGTTCTGTGTAAGGAACAGCGGTGGACATGCCGTGGTCGAGGGGTTGGGGGATCATGGTTGCGAGTATATGACCGGTGGTGTCGTGGTGGTCCTTGGAGATACCGGCCGAAACTTCGGCGCCGGGATGACCGGCGGCGTGGCGTTCGTGCTGGATGAGGACTGTTTGTTCGAGAAACGATTCAACCCTCAACTGGTGGGCGCACTGCAGGTAACTGATCCTGAAGACATCAGACTGCTTCAGAAAATGATCGGCAGGCATCTGGAGAAGACAAACAGCAAGCGCGCAAGTGACATCATTACCCACTGGGAGACTTATCTCCCTTTGTTCTGGAAGGTGGCGCCGCACGCACCCGAGGAGGGGGATGAACTGGTGATTCCCGAACGGTATCAGGAGGCGCATCGGGAAACGCACCGGCAGAAAGTGATGCGTCAGCAGGACGAGCGCCACGCCCAGGAAGCGGAAGAAAAAAGCTGACAGATGGACTGTGCAGGGCGAAAGGTTTCAACCTCGGTCAGTCCAGTACTTGATATACCCCCCCAGTCGGTTTTTAAAGTGATTCCATTTTGAACCAAGGAAGGCATTATGGTAGATTTGAATGGAAAGGTTGCACTCATCACAGGTTCGTCCCGAGGTATCGGTCATGGCTGCGCACTGGAGATGGCGAAGGCCGGCGCGAACATTACCGTGAACTACAACTCGCATCCGGAAGATGCTGAATCTGTTGCGCAGGGCGTAAGAGATGCCGGGCAGGAGGCCATTGTGGTTCAGGCCGACGTCTCTGACCGTGATGCAGTTGACCGCATGGTGGAGGAAACCGTTTCTGCTTTCGGGCGGCTCGACATCGTGGTCTGCAACGCCTATTACAGCAAGAGGGAGCCGTTTCTGGATCTTTCCACAGAGGCCATGGAACGCACCCTTGCCGTCTGTCTCTGGGGGTCCTTCCATACCGCCCAGGCCGGCGCCAGACAAATGGTGAAACAGGGGGAAGGCGGAAGTATCCTCTTTATCAGCTCAGTTCTGGCAGAGGTCGCATTTCCCACATCGGTTCCCTATAACACATCAAAGGCCGGGATCAATCATATGTGCAGGACGATCGCTGCAGAGCTCGCTCCTCACAAGATCCGAGCCAATGTGATCGAACCCGGTTATACCGACACGCCGGGCGAACGTCAATTTGCCACTGAAGCGGAGATGGCGGAGGCGGCAAAGGGATTGCCGTGGGGCAGACTGGGTACCATTGAAGACCTGGGGCAGGCTGCCGCGTTTCTTTGTTCCGGGGCCGCCGATTACATCACCGGTACGACCTTGAAAGTGGATGGTGGTTACACACTGAGAACATGATCACACTGCAGATCGCAATCCGTCTTCATCAAGTTGTCGAGGAGACCTTCAATTGGCTACCGACCTGGCCGGATACATCCAGAATGCACCTCTGGCAGATACCCACGAGCACCTCAAGAAGGAGACGGAATGGGTCGAGAATGGCCCGGATATTCTTCAGGACCTCTTCGGGAATTACGTCGGTGCCGATCTGCATACGGCCGGCGCATCGAAGGCATCCATAAAACGATTGATGGACGCATCAGATCCAGACCTGGCAGGGCGCTTCGAGGGCATTCGAGACGCCTGGGAGGCCACCCAGTTCACGGGCTATGGAGAAGCGGTCAGATTGATTGCAGAAGAAGTATACGGTCTACCCGAGTTGACAGCCGATGGCCTATCGGCCGCTCAAGAAAAACTGAATTTACACAGGATATCCGGTGGTCGCTTCAATTTGCTCAGCAAGGTCGCAAATCTGGACCATGTTCAGGTAGATGACTTCTGCTGGGAATGCGTCCCGGACAGTTCGGGCCCGGAATTTTTCATGTATGACCTGTCCTGGGCAGGATTCTGTAATGGCGTTATCGATCCGGAGGCGATTGCCCGGGAAACCGGGATCGAGGTGGTCGATCTAAAATCCCTGCGGCAGGGAATGGAAGCCATTTTCGATAAGTACGCCGACTGCGCCATAGCTGTGAAGGCTCAGCACGCATACAGCCGTACCCTCCGGTGGGAAGAACGCCAGGAGGTAGACGTATCGAGCGCACTTAGCGATGTGCTTGCTTCAAAAGAGACCGTTTCCGAGGGCACGAGACTCTGTCTGGGCGACTGGTGCTGGGCAAGAGGCGTGGAACTGGCCATCGAACACGATCTGCCTTTCAAGCTCCATACCGGGTATTATGCGGGTAATGATCGAATGCCTATAGACCGGATACGGTCGGGAAATCTGAGTCCGCTTCTGGCGCGATATCTGGATGCGCGATTCGTGTTGATGCATATCGCGTATCCTTACAACGACGAGCTCATGGGTATAGCGAAGCATTATTCCAATGTGTGGGTAGACCTTTGCTGGGCGTGGTCGATCGATCCTTTCAGTTCGTGTGATTTCGTTCGTCGTTTTCTGCACACAGTGCCATCCAACAAGCTGTTCGCGTTCGGTGGAGACACGGGCTGGCCGACCAGTTCAGTCGCTTACGCGATTCAGGCCAGGCGCTGGCTGACCACTGCCCTGGAAGCAGAAGTCAATGAAGGCCACGTGACCGAGCCGCAGGCAATGAAGTTGGCGAGTAGATTGATGCACGAGAATCAGGCCGCGTGTTTCGATCTGGATGGGACGCGTTCGGCGATCCGAGGAAAAATGTCAGCGTGAGGAAATATTCATGAACCATATCGTGATGCTCAGTTTAAATATCTGGAACTACAACGAACCGTGGCTGATCAGGAGGGCGCTGATCGCAGATCTGGTGTGTGCTGTATCCCCGGATATTATTGGTTTCCAGGAGATTCGGCACGATGTGAAGCGCAATGTAGACGGGAAAAATCAGGCAGAACAGCTGGCGGAATTGCTCCCAAACTATCAGTACATCTACAGACCTGCGCAGCGAAATGCGGACAGTGATCAGTGGGAAGGTCTCGCCATTTTTTCTCGATATCCGTTCAAGAACTCGGGTTTTACCACGCTCTCGAGGGACGGTTCCGATTCCAGAGACAATCACCAGAGGATCGTGCTTCACGGCGAATTCGATATTGGGGGTAACCCTTTCCATTTCTTCAATACGCACCTGTCGTTGAGCAGGGAAGCTCGAAAGCGGACGACCCGAGAGGTCACTGCATTTGCGGACAGATACTCAGGGCCCAAGATTCTTGTGGGGGACTTCAACGAAGTTTCACACGAGGATCCAATCCGACACGTTGTAGAGGAGGCGTCCTTTTGCGATGGCTGGGCATTTCTCCACCCTGGAGCGGCCGGTTTGACGTATTCTGACACCAACAGATACATCAAGGATGAATCCGAAACAGGGGGACGACGAATCGACTACGTCTTTGGTAGAGACGGGACAACGATCGAACGGTGTGAAATTGCAGGGAACACTGCATCCGAAGATGGCCATTTTCCATCCGATCATTTCGGACTGGTCGCCACAGTGAGTATCGGGGGTACCACTTGAGTTCTCTTGTTGTTTCAACCTGGTCTTTCGGGGAGCGGGCGAACGTGCCGGCCTGGGACATCCTCAAGTCAGGCGGCCCGGCGCTGGAAGCGGTTGTGGCCGGCGTAGCGGTGGCTGAGAAGGATCCCGAAGTCAAGAGTGTTGGATACGGTGGATATCCCAACGCCGAAGGGGAGGTAGAAGTGGACGCCGCCATTATGGACGGTCGGACTTTGGGATATGGCTCGGTGGTTGCGCTTAGAAATACCGATGTGGCAACGGCAGTGGCCAGAGATGTGATGGAAAAAACCGACCATGTGATGCTGGCCGGAGCGGGCGCGCTACAGTTTGCGCAGCGTCAGGGATATGCGGAAAGAGAGATGTTGACGGACCGGTCTAGAAAGGCGTGGGAGGAATGGAAGGCCGGGAGGACAGATAAACCTACCGATTCTCACGATACCATAGGCATGGTCGCGCTGGATCAGTCCGGCGATATCGCGGCTGCCTGTACGACCAGTGGGCTGGCGTTCAAGATGAAGGGCAGGGTTGGGGATTCTCCGCTGATAGGATGTGGACTTTATGCGGACAATGAGGTAGGTGCAGCGGCCGCAACCGGCCGAGGGGAAGAGATCGCACGGGTGTGCGGATCGTTTCTGATTGTGGAACTGATGCGACAGGGCCGATCACCTCAGGAGGCGTGCGAGGAGACCGTAACCCGGCTGCTTGAGCGTGTACCCTCTTCCCGACCACATCAGATGGCGTTTATTGCCCTGAACAGAGATGGCGCTTTCGGCGCTTCTGCCGCTCGTGAGTCCTTTCCTTACGCCGTGGCGGACGGAGACGGAAATCGCTTACTGGAAGGAACGTACCAATTGCATTCAGAGGACTCGGCTTAGTCGACTCCTTCCCAGAACCCAGGCTCATTTCCTCTTATCCACCAACACCGTGTGATCGACATTGCCTCCCGTTCCTCCCTGAATTCTTATCCTGCACAATTCGTTCACTCCTTTTGCTGCCGATACGAACCACTCCAGATTTCTCCCTCCGGTTATTCCCTGCAGATGACCCAGGTCTCGATGTCCCTCGGCTGACAGGTTCTCCACTCCTTTTCCAGTGAGAAACTCTACAACAACAGGTTGTAGTCTTCGAAGTATTCTACCCCTCTGCGTGATGTTTGTCGGGAATTCACCTCTGTTCATCACGCGAGCACGTATTCTGTAAACCTGTTCTCCAACAGGGTCTACCTGAAGCTCATCCAGCAACACCTGGGGGTGCTTGCGCGCGTGCGCCAGGGTGAACCGATAGGTGCCTTTGGATATTTGCGCCAAATGCTTCAGTGTGGGATTCGCCAGGTGATTGAATCTGAAGCCTCCGATCTCGACCTTGCCAAGTTGTGGATGCACAAAAGCTTTCCATTGCGTGAAGAGCGGATCTCTGGGACGTTGTCGATCCCACCACTTCATCAACTTTCTCATCTGGGTTTCTCTGTCGGCTTCCGTTTCAGCCCCAAACTGCTCTTCTGTACTTATGCCTGCGCTGTCCTTTATGGTGCCGAGTTCAAACTCGTAAACATACAGTCCAAGATGCTGGTATCCGAAATTGTGGAAGTGTCCGCGCAGATTATTGTCCCTGTTGCGCACGCCTCTGTACTTGACGACAGGTATGACCGGGAATCCTGTTTCACCTGCCGCCAGGCGAGCGAGGTCTTCCATGGTTCGCTCATCGGATTCGTGAATGTCGTTAACCGAGCCAGTGGAGGGTGGCCTCAGCACCGCTGCGGGTCCTGTATGGTAACCCAGGACTCCGAACAGATTTGGCCGGCTATGGATGAATTCCGCAATGTGCCGCATCTCCGGTTCGCTGAATGGGAAATCTCCTGCCCCGTATTGATCGGGTTCAGGTCGCCAGTCATAAGACCAGTTTCGATTCCAGTCGAATCCTCTGCCCTCACTCCAGATCCGGTCCGATCCGTCCCAAGAATGGATTTTGCCTTCCGGCACGGATCTGAAGTATGGCCCTCTGGCATCCGATGTGCGTTGAATAAGGAGTCGCCGGTCCAGGGGATCCTGAACCAGGTTCCCTTCCGGGCGCTTTTGTCTCATTGTCAGGATCAGGCCATCGCCATTTACATCTTCCTGAACGAGCGTATTGGGTCGTGTCCGATCCCAATGGGTACGACTGCGAATACGTCCGGAAGTAGAGACCACGTGCTCGGCACCGTCTGGGTTCAGCCGGGGTACGATGTAGAACGCAACTCTTTTCAGGATGTCAGATTTCGGGTGATCTGCAAGCAGCTGTCGTGCCGTGAACAATGCCGCGTGGGTTCCAGCCAATTCTCCCGCGTGGATGTTACCGTGGATCAGATAGGCAGGTTTGTCTTCAGGTTTTCCGGTGGACGAATCTGTAAGCGTAAGCAGCAGAACCTCTCTGCTTTCCCTGGACTTCCCCAGTGTGTCCAGAGAGCAGAGCTCAGGGCGTGAGGCAACCAGGGCCTTGAGAAAGCTGTCTAATTCGTCGTAATTTAAGAATGACCGGAAGGGCAAGGCAGGTATTCGCTTTCCAGGGGCCATAAGATCTCTCCTTAAGCGTTGCGTCGTACACATTGGTGAGACTGCAAGGTACCAGGTGACATCAAAAATACAAAACAGATTTCGCGGACCACTATTGGCTGTTCCTGACTGTTTTTAGAGGCGTTTTTCCCCATAAACAAGTACCAAATACCTATATTTTTCAAGTGTTGATCCCGGTCTGAAGTGACGTTGTGCAGGAGAAGTCGTACACAAATCAAGGGACGCCGGTTCCTCACGTCCATTCTGTATCGTTGGTCCTCTATATGAATTTTCTCTACAGGATAATAATAATCTCTTTTCTGGCTTCAGCCGCATCGGCGGGGGAGCCTCCTGTGGCGTTCCATACCCCATCCAGAGATTCCATTTTCGTACTGGAGCGGTTCGACAGCTACATAAAAGATGTGGGAAAGTTCCCCAAGAACTGGGAAGGCAGAACCGGATGGCGACAAAGTAAGACGGAGAAATCCGAAGACCTCTACTACTCCATTCAGATAGAGGATGAGGACTGTTTTCTCCGTGCCGAGACGATCGGAAAGGCAACCAATGTCGGGAGAGATGCCCGTGTAAACCTCCGTGTATACAACCTGCTCCGCTGGCGCTGGCGCGTGCACACGTTACCTGAAGGAGCCAATGAGCAGGAGGAGAACAAGAATGACAGCGGCGCCGCAGTTCGTCTCGTATTCAAAGGAGGCTGGCCGGTACCAAAGACCCTCAAGTACGTGTGGAGCACCACTTTGCCGAAAGGAACCGAAACGGCGAGCCCGTCCAGCGACCGAACGCAGGTGGTTGTGCTACAAAGCGGCATAGACCATCTGGGCGAGTGGGTTTGGCAAGAGGTCAATGCTTATGAAGACTACAGGCGACTGTTTGGTGGTGAACCACGTCTTGTTGAGGCGCTTGCCGTGATTACCGATTCTGACAATACCCTTTCACCTGTAAAGGCAGACTATGACGATTTTCAATTTCTAATTGCATCCCCAGACACTACTGCGAGTTCAGAAACGGAAGAAGAGGAGACCGAACAATGAAAAAGAAATTCCCTTCTTTACTGAAGAGGCGCAAAAGGACAGAAACACGGGTGGCTGGTCTGATGGCCGGCATACATTGGAGGTGTATCATGAGATGGATCACGAACATCGGGTCGTGTAGGCCGTTTCCTCCGATTCCATCGAGACGCTATTTGGGATTGCTCTATGGTTTGGTGTCAGGTCTTGTGTTGTTCACTGGGAGCGCACACGCACAGAATGTCTCGGTTTCGGACTATGAGGTTCCCATCAGCCGGGCAGATATATTGCGGATCGATGCCTTCAGCTTCAACTATGTTACCGAGGGAGAGGATCCCGTAGTGCAAAAGGGTGACCTGACCGTCGTCTACAAGAAGTTTTATGAATCCCAGCCCTATGCCTATTCTATCGATTTGAACGGTGGCACATCGTTCAACAAGGACAACATCAACGATAAATGGACCGGAAATCTGCTTCCCCAACTTAAGACGAATTTCAAGAAATACCGCACCAAGACGGGAAACCTCTTCTATTCATGGAGCACAGATTCTCGCCACGATGTGTTCTGGGGGACAGGAAGAAGCTTCGATCGTCCTGCTGTGGATATGACCCTGGGAATCGGCTATGGCAGATTCATCAATGCAACAGCTCTGCGCAAGGCCGTCCGGATAGAGGAGTTCTTTCTCGATGAGGGGATTATTTCAGAGTATCTGCCGAAGGAGATGATGATCGAATTCGCGCACATCATCGAGAGGGAATCGGAGTATAAAGAAATACACGGAAATCGATATCAG
>CAVOEZ010000135.1:0-8571 GCA_963694355.1 Latescibacteria bacterium UBA2968
TTCTCCGTGGCCTACGCCAGGTATCTCGATTTTCAGCAGCTGGAGGCACAGAACAAAAATCTGGACGAATCGAACCGCGCGATGTCTTCGGCGAACAAGGAGCTGTACGAGCTGAACAGGAAGCTGCAGCAGGAAGGGGCACTGGAGCGCATTCGGGGTCAGCTGCAGGCTATGGAACAGGCATCGGACTTCGATGAGGTGCTGTCCATCCTGGCTGAGGACTTGAAGAGTGTCGGGCTGGTTTTTGAGACGTGTGGGATCGATGTGCTGGACGAGCCCGTGCATGACGTTTCAATGGGA
Source organism: Latescibacteria bacterium UBA2968 (assembly GCA_963694355.1). Classification (GTDB taxonomy): domain Bacteria; phylum Latescibacterota; class UBA2968; order UBA2968. The sequence continues at coordinate 301 of CAVOEZ010000135.1, forward strand.
TACTTCGAGGACCACGGGTATCGCTATACGACCTATACGATCGATCCCGAAGGCGGCCTGGTCCACAAGTCATTTCGGCTTGCCGCGCCATTTCCGGATGTGATCGAGGAGACGATCGCCCGGTTTATCGCCGGAGAGCCGTGGCAGGGTCGCAGCGGTGACACGATGATTGTAGAGGTGCCGGCGGCGGGTTACGGTCGGTTGAGGTTGACCGCGTCGAACAGGGAGGACTTCACAGAGGAAGAGGTGGATACGCTCAGAGATTTCGCTGGGGCAATGGCGCTTGGATACGCGAGGTATCTGGATTTTCGGGAGATTCAGGAGCAGACGGAGCGCAAGTCACAATTCATGGCGAACATGTCACACGAGCTCCGCACGCCGATGAACGCGATCATCGGATTCACCCGAATGGTGCTTCGGCGGTCGGGTGATGTCCTGCCGGAGAGACAGGTGAGTAACCTGGAGAAAGTTCAACAGAGCGCAGATCACCTGATGAGCCTGATCAACGACATACTCGACTTGTCGAAGATCGAGGCCGGTAGGATGGATGTGGAAACTAAGCGCTTCGGGTTGGAGAAGTTGATCGCCGGGGCCTGCGCAACTGTGACCCCGATGGTAAAATCAGGCGTGCGGTTGCACTATGAACTGGGTGAAAATGTTAATGAGCTAGAAACCGACGAGGGGCGCCTCCGCCAGATCGTAATCAACCTCTTGAGCAATGCCGCCAAATTCACCGACAAAGGCGAAGTCTTCGTGAAGGCATCAGCACTTCCGCCCGGAATGCTGTCGATCTCGGTAAAGGATACCGGGGCAGGAATCCCGGCCGATGCGCTCGACCTGATATTCGAAGAATTTCGCCAGGTGGAAGGCAGTGACACCGACAGAAAAGGCACCGGCCTGGGCCTTTCCATCACCAAAAAATTCGCTGAACTCCTGGGTGGAACCATTGGCGTGGATAGCGAAGTTGGAAAGGGCAGTGTGTTCTCCGTCAAAATTCCCACCAGATATGAATCTTAGGATGCAACTCACAGAACTGGCCACCCCATCGGAATTGCCTCTGTAGGAGCAAGCTCCTGCTTGCGATTCTCTCGCACCCAACACTGGCCGCACCTGAAATTAGGAACGGATCGGCAAAGGCCATTGTGCCTGGCTTTCCCTTGTGTGCGGGGGGGTATTTATTTGAGGAACCTGGGGTCCGTACTTCAACCTAAGGTATGTTTACCGGTATCCTGGGGTTTTCTACAAGTTCCGATCCAACGATTCTATACTTGTTTCGGATCTTTTTGAAATCGACCTTTTCTCCCGTTTCCTTCCTGAATAATTCGAGCATCAACTCTGCGTGCAGGATTTCAAGCTGCAGTCCGAATGTTTCCGCTGTTTCAAGTCCCTTCTCGAAGAGCTTCTGCGCCTGCGGCGGCTTTCCATCCATCAGCAAGAGTTCCCCTCGCCCAAGCATCGTGTAGACCCTGCCCCGAGCGTCCTGCGTTGTATGGAACATTCGCTCCGCCTCGCGAAAATTGGTCAGGGCATCGTCCATTCTGCCCAGCATTTTGAAGGCAGTTCCCTCTCCCCAAACGGTGTATGCGTATGAGACTTTGTCACCTATTTCGTCGTAGAGCTTCCTTGCGCTTTCAAAGAGCCTGAGGGATGTGGAATATTGCTCGAGCATTCGCCTGGCATTGGCCCTGCCGCAATAGGAATACGCCTGCCCGAACCGGTCGGGTGTGCGGCGAAGCTGGTTGTTGGCATCGGTGTAAAAATCCAGTGAATCTTGAGATTTTCCCATGACCCGCGAAATGCCACCCAGCCCGCAAAGTGAGTAGACAATGCCCTGGGGGTCTTTGAGAACTCTGTAATGTTTCAGAGATTGATGAAAAGATGCAAGTGCTTCGTTTAAATCACCCTGAACACGAAGGGCTCCACCTCTTGCCCATAGTGTGTATGCCTTGCCCGCATTATCATCTAGATCCGTATAGAGCTGGACGGCCCTGTCGAATTGTCGAAGCGATTCCGGGATGTCCCACAGAGCTCTGACAGCCATTCCCTGGCCGGAGACGGCGTCCGCCAACCCGAAATCGTCCTCGAGCTCTTCAGCGAGTTGCTCTGCAGCACGGTACTCCGCGAGCGCCTGCTTGAATCGGCCGATGAGCCGGAGGCAGTGACCCTTGGACAGGCGGCAGGTGAGTCTGCCAGAGAGGTCCTGGAGTCTTTGAAATCCTTTATCCGCCTCCCGGTAGAGCGAGAGCGCTTCTTCGAATTTGCTCTGTTCTCTTTTGTCATCGGCTCGGATCAATATCGATTCCGGATGGCCTGGCATGAGTGGCTCCCGCATTGAAAATGAACGCTGTAGATTCTTGTAATTTCTGGTTGGCTGAGACAAAGTATACGGCAGCACCAATCTTTCGACAACCAAAACAGGAAATCGGAGGCGTAATTCTTTGCAGCTTGACATTTTTACGCTAATGTGCGTAAGTTTATGATTAGGAAGTGGATAGGAGAGGGAATCGAAGGGCTATGTTCCTTCCTTTTCGAGAATTTCGGGGGTGATCGATATTCCAACGCAGACCTATCCGTGCCCGTTATTGCGATTGAATGAGGGAGCAAAAACGTACCCATGATAGATCGAATGCGTCTGAAATCCTTTCTGGCAGCCGGTGATTCCCTTAAACAAAAGGAAACTTGGCTGGCCGGCATTGTGGTGGCGGTGGTGATGCTGGGGGTGCTGATCGTTCCTGGAGAACTTGCACGTAGTGTGCGCCTCGATCCCCTGTCACAAGCGGAGATCCATATCTCCCAGGGCGAATACAGAGAAGCGCTCGCCACGCTACATGGTCTTCCCCTTGAAGAGATGGATGACTGGGCGGTCCAAAAGGTTGGTCTGCAGCGGGCGATATGTTTCAAGCACCTGGGATTGTTCAAAGAAGCGCTCGCAACGTTCACCAGTCTTTCCGGCAGTACGGAAGATCTGGAAGATTACATAGCGTTCTGGCAGGCGGAATGTTTGGAAGCCTTGAATCTGCCTGACGAGGCTGCGGAGCATTATGCGCGAATACTCGAACTGGAGGCGCCAAGTAGGTTGAATGACGCGGCGGTACTTAATGCGGCTGCTATTTACATGGCAGATGGGCGACCCGAGAACGCAGCGGATCTTTTCAGACAGCTTTTGAACATCAGTGGTGAAGAGAAGGATGCCCTGAAGGGTCTTTCCGAAGCGCTGCGCGCTATGGGAGACTCTGCTGCGGCAAGGAATGTCCAGCTCAGGTTGGTTCGGGACTACCCCGAATCTCCAGAGGCAATGGAAGCTCTGAAGGCGATCGGAGACCTGAACGACGAATCTGAATTGTTCCTGGCAGGAATTGCCAATGCCAACAATGGAGAAACCAGACGCGCCATTCGGTTGTTCAGATCGATTGCCAGGAAGGGCTCTGATCCAACCCTGCGGGGACGCGCACAGTATGAATTGGCAAAGGTTTATTATGCCAGGAAGGATTACCGGACCGCAGAACGAGCGTTTGAGAAGGCTTATTCCACCTACAAGGTGCCTAAGGCACTATACGATCTGGGTAGATGCTCAATAAGGTTTGGTCGGGATTTGAAGGCAGCCCGACAGTTCGAAGAATTTGCAGCACTGTATCCATCGGTGAGTGGTGCTGCACAGGCCCTGTGGAATGCGGCAATGGCCTACGAGAGGCAGCATAAACCCAAACAAGCTCGAGAAGTTTTCCTTCTACTCGCCACGCTCTATCCCAAGAACGATTTTGCCGACAAAGGGCGGTGGCGTGCCGGTTTCGTGCTTTACAAGATGGGTGACTATGAGGCGGCCGCAAGGACATTTGTTCGCCTGGCCACGAATACATCAGAGCTTTATTTGAGAGACCAGGGCTTTTACTGGGCAGGGAAGTGTCACCTTCGCGCAGGCAATGAAGAGGAAGGAAATTCCTGGTTCAGGAAAGCGGCTCAGGGCTTTCCGACATCGTATTATTCGTCGCGCGCACGCGCTGTAATTGGGCTTGCTTCCGAAGTGTATCCGGATGTTCCATCGGATCGAGCCACCCTGGGCCGGGAAATGTACCAACAGTCCAGCTACCTGGTGAAAGGGGATCTGCTTGCAGACCTGGGGCAGTATGATGCCGCCCGGGCAGAGTACCAGAGAGTGGCCAGAGCGCACCCGGAAGATCTCTTCGCACTGGGTGATCTGCTCCATCGCCTGGAGCGAATCGGCGCGATGAATCAGGCCCTGCAAGTTTCGTACATGATGGTTACGGCCGAACAGGAGCGGGGTGTTCCGATGACACTCGCCTCATTCCGCAGGATGTATCCCACATATTATTGGGGTGAAATCAACAGGACAGCTCAGGAAATGGATCTGGATCCCAATCTGATTCTCGCGATTATCCGTCAGGAGAGTGCCTTTAATGAAGATGCAGTTTCAAGCGCGGGGGCACGAGGCCTGATGCAGGTGATGCCGGCCACGGGGAATTCGCTCGCCCGTAAGTTGAGGATCAAGGGATTTTCAACGGACGATCTGTGGCAGGCCAAAACCTCAATTCGGTTTGGATCGCAGCATCTGTCGGATCATCTTCGATATTTCAAAAGGAGCAAGGGTAGGTCCCTGGGATTGGCCCTGTCGGCCTATAACGCCGGGCTGAAGGCAGCTCGCCGCTGGTCAAGACGGCTCACGGCGGGAGATGTTGATGAATTCGTTGAAAGTATTCCGTACAGGGAAACGCGAAATTACGTGAAACTGGTCTACAGGAATTACCAGGTCTATAGTTATCTGCAGCAGGAGAATGAAGGCGGTACGGATGTGGTCGAGGAAGAAGTTACTTTGTTCGGGACGGGGGGCTCGTGATGTATTCTGGTTGTGAGGAGGAGGTCAAGTATGGCTGAACTCGAGCCGAGGCGAATCTGGAAGGTACTTGAGGAAGCCTTTATTCTGCTTTCAATTTTTGCGATCTGGCCCGGAATTCTGGGCTGGGAAGGGTGGCACTGGGAGGCGGTGAAATACCTGGCCGTAGTTGGACTGGTATGGATTTTCGTGCGCAGAATGAGGCGATACAAGGATCGCACGGATCAGTCCAGCACGCCGTGAAGTAGGGATGTTGCTGCTCGCAGTGCATTGCCCCTGTGGCTGATTTTGTTCTTCCGTGAAACAGGAAGTTGCGCAAAGGTGGCATCCAATTCCGGCACAAGGAAGAGGGGATCGTAGCCGAAACCTTCTTCACCTCTGGGTGCGGAAAGGATGAAGCCCCCGCACTGACCCTCTGCTGTTTGGACTGTTCCATCCGGTCTGGCAATGGCCAGAACACACCGGAATCGAGCGGTCCTTTTTTCATGAGGGACGTCTGTTAAGAGGCCAAGTAGTTTTGCGTTGTTTTCTGCGTCTGTTGATCCTTCTCCGGCAAAACGTGCGGAGTAGACGCCGGGCGCTCCGTCGAGGGCGTCCACTTCGAGCCCGGAATCATCTCCAAGCGAAACAATCCCTGTCGCGCGAGCTGCGGTGACCGCTTTTTTGATTGCATTGGCCTCAAAGGTCATCCCGTCTTCGATTATCTCAGGGATGTCTGGAAAATCAGATAGTGACTTTAACTGAATCTCATCACCCAGCATTTTCCGGATCTCCACGAGTTTGCCCGCATTTCCTGTGGCCACGACGAGGGTTTTCATTAAGAGGCCAGAGCGGTTTCCTGCGCCGCCTTGATCTGCGCGATGCCCTGTTTTCCAAGGACCATCATCGCATCCATTTCTTCCTGGTCGAAGGGATTTCCTTCGGCCGTTCCCTGCAATTCAATAAATCTGTTGCTGCCGGTCATCACAATGTTCATGTCCACTTCGGCAGCGGAATCTTCTGCATAGCACAGGTCCAGTCTGGGTTCGTTGTTGATAATCCCCACACTTACAGCGGCGATGGAATCGAGGATCAAATCGTCCTCGATCATTTTTCTCTTTCTCATGTATGCCAGTGCATCCACTACCGCGATGTAGGCGCCGGATATGGATGCTGTACGCGTGCCACCGTCTGCCTGGAGGACGTCGCAATCGATCCAGAGCGTGTGGACACCCAGCTTGTCCAGATTGACGACCGCCCGTAGCGATCTTCCGATGAGTCGCTGAATTTCCTGTGTTCTCCCTTTCGCACCACGGGTCTCCCGCTGCGTCCTCGAATGGGTCGATCGGGGCAACATGGCGTATTCGGCCGTCAGCCATCCCGTACCTTTCCCCATCAAGAAGTGGGGAACACGTTTTTCAACGCTGGCTGTACAGATGACCCTGGTTTCGCCCATCTCGATTAAGGCAGAACCCTCCGCATTGGACATGTAGCCCCGGGTGATTTTCAGGGGTCTCAGCTCATCAAGGGCGCGACCATCAGGCCGATTGCTCATGTATTCTCCGGCTGGTTAAAGGATGTTGAGGACTGCGAAAGTGGGTGATTAGATTTCGTATTCCCGTTTGCTGTATTCACGATAGTCTGGCGCCTGGACGTGAATCAAATGACACATTTCAAGGAAACGGGAATAAATGCGCCCATCTGCAAGACCCTTGATATCTTCGATGCTCCGGTTGGTTGTGATGAAGGTCAATTTCTGTTCGGCATATCTTGCATCTACAAGATTGTAGAGCATCTCCACTTCCCATTCGGTATCTCGCTGAACGCCCAGGTCGTCGATCACCAGAAATGGGATGCTGCTCAACGTTTCCATGATGGGGATCGCCTGCCCGTGAATCGGGCTATCTTCATCGAATGTATGGCGGAGTGTTTGGAAGAATTTTCTGGACAGTCCGATGAATCTACCCGCCAGACCGCTGTGGAACATAAGCTCATTCAAAGCGACGGAGCAGAACATGGTTTTTCCGTTACCGGGCTTTCCCCACAGGAGGAACCCCCTTGCCGGGGCGTGCGAGTCCACCCGTTTTTCGTTGCGCTTGGCTTCGGTGCATCTGTAGATGAGCGGCCGAAGATGTTCTTTGAGCCTGGCCGCGCCCGGGATTTCGTCCCCTTTGTAGGTCTCCTGAAACTGATCGAGGAAGTTGAATCGGAATCGTTCAGGGATCCCTGATTGAGAAATGAGACGGTTGACCTTTCGAATGTGCATCCTGAAATACCTGCAGACGCACCAGGTCGGCTCGGATTGTGGAGATTCGAATACCTGGTAGGGCGGGACACCTCCACATTTGCAGAGGGCCTCGACCCGCGGCGAGAGCCTGATTTCTCCGTGCATTCCCGCCTTTACCGTGGGGTCGTAGAAATACCCGGGATCGTTGTTGGGCAGGTCAATTGCCGGCGTTGTCGTGTTATTTGCTCTTCTCGAGTTGTCGTTCATATGCCTTCTTGTATCGCTTGATACCCCGGTAAATGGATTCTGCCATGTTTTTCTGGAATCCACGACTCTTCAACAGTTTTTCTTCATTCGAGTTGGAGATGAAACCCATCTCAATCAGTATGGAGGGCATGGCCCCCATTGTTCCCCGCATTACATAGAAGTTCGCCTGACGTACCCCCCGGTCGTCCATTTGTCTGAGGGTCTGCGTGATTTCCGATCTGACACTTGCTGCAACATCCTGACTTTCTTTTAGCCATTGGGTGGACAACAAGCCCAGCTGGATATCGACAACGGGGTCTGAAGCCTCTGCCACCCCACCATTTTCTTCAAGCTGGAGAGCCGCATTTTCACGTTTGGCGACTTCGGCTGCCTCTTCTGTTTTTGCTTCAGAAAGAAAGTATACCTCTACTCCGCGAGAACTTCTCTTTCTGCTCGCATTGCAGTGCAGACTCACGAAGATTTTTCCGGAATTCTGTCTGGCGATTCTTGCCCGTGCCCCGAGGGGGATAAATCTGTCATCCTCTCTTGTGAGGATGGCTTTGACTCTCAGCTTGGTCTCCAGCAACGTTTTCAGGCGTGTGCCAACCTGGAGGACGATGTCCTTTTCTTTTGTGCCACCGGGGCCGGTTGCTCCGGGATCCTTGCCGCCGTGTCCGGGATCGATAATGACAGTGTCCAGGATCCAGCGAGCAGCATCGATTTCCGCCTGAGGAGCAGGTTCGTGTGTCAAGGCGGGTTTGGACGGTGCAGGTCTGGATGGGCCGAAGACGAGGTCTGGCAGAATCCGTCTCATGAGGCCCAACATAGGGTCCCTGGGAACGTGGAAGCTATCCTGGTGCAGAACTACTTTAACAGGAAATCGATAGGCCACGTCGTCCAGTACAACGACGGACGAGAACAATGTGAATACCAAGGTATGGCCAGATACGCGGAGTTCCACCTTTTTCTT
>CAVOEZ010000136.1:0-8545 GCA_963694355.1 Latescibacteria bacterium UBA2968
TGCGAGATTCTCAGAATATCCTGAAATGAGCTCCGTCTGGAACGGGGCACCCGCCAGCAGTCCGGCCAGACAGGAAAAATAGATGGGATGGCTGCCCGCGGAAAGACTGTGTTTCGGTTCTTCGAGGGCTCCTCCGGTGACTTCCACCGTCTCACCCGTTCTGCTGGAATGAATTCCAATTTCGTTCAGCACCGCCTCAAATTCCAAAATAACAGGTGCCGCCGAGCATCTTTGGATCGTCGAAACACCTTTACTTGCCGATCCGGAAGCCAGGGCCATCAGGGATATCTCCACACTCCCTGGCAAGTCGCACACACCTGTGAGGCCTTTCGCAGATTTGACTTTCTCTTCTATATCACTTCCCCGTCCCACCAATCCTCCCATTGCATATGAAGATATTCGGAAGTCTGGCCTACCGAAGCCTTGCCTTGACGCCAGCAGCTTCCAGAAGACCGACCGCGTCTATCGCTATTTCCTTGGAATCGAACCCCATCCGAATCGTTCCACCTTCTCCCTCACGCACCTTCAGGACTTCGATATCATCGATATTGATGTCCTTTTCCGCTAGAATGTTCGAAACTCGGGCAATTACACCTGGCTGGTCTTCAACCACAAGCAAGATCTCGTGCAGGGGATGCAAGAATCCCTTGGAATCTTTAGGAATCCTCCCTCTTACTTCATTAGCATAATCGAAACGTTCACCCAGTTCTTCCCTGTCGGTAGCCTCACTTACAGCCCCAATCTCACCAACGAATAAGTCGATCATCCCCCGGATTTCTCTTGCATTCGTCTGGCAGATGTCACGCCACATGTCAAAAGGACTGGACGCGATCCTCGTAAGATCTCTGAACCCTCCAGCAGCCATCTGCAAGGGCAGTCCCTCTTCCTCACTCAGTTTACCAATCATACCGACCAGGGTCGTAGCCATCATCTGAGGAAGGTGACTGACCGCCGCCGCAACCCGATCGTGGACGGCCGGATCCATCTGCATAGGTCTCGCCCCTACCCGCCTGAGCAGATCCACCAGCATCTCGCAAGATTCCTGTGAAACACCCCGTTCGGGTGTCACCACATAAATAGCATTCTGAAACAGAAATGGGTCTGCTGCGGAAATGCCGCTGCGTTCGGACCCGGCCATCGGGTGCCCGCCGATGAAATGGACATCCTTCCGACCGGCGGCAGATGCGCACGCTACGATCTCCCGCTTGGTGCTTCCTACGTCGGTCACGATACTTCCATCAGGAGCCGCACGCAACACTTGCGGCAGCAATTCGAGGATTCTGAAAATCGGTGTGCAGAGGATAATCAGATTCCCTCCGGCAACACCCTCCTCGAGTTTCTCGTAGGGATATCCCTTGTCGATGGCTCCAATCGAAACGGCTTCGTCGAGAGTCTCCGTTCTGCTGATCCCAACAATCTGCCCACCGATGCCCAATCGTTTGAATGCCAGACCAAGAGAACCGCCAATGAGCCCAACACCAACGATCACCACATTGCTGTCATGAAATGGAGGTCGATTCGACATGCTTGCACCCTATGCGGACAGATCCGCGAGCTCTTTGAGAAAGACTTCCGTGGCTTCCCAGCCCAAACAGGGGTCGGTTATTGATTTTCCGTAAACGCCCTCCCATACTCCCTGAGAACCTTCCTCCAGATAGCTTTCGACCATCAGTCCCCTGATCATATCACGCAGCACAGGTGAGTTCTTGCGGCTTCTCATGACCTCGGCGCCGATTCGTGGTTGCGCATCGAACTGCTTGCCTGAATTGTTATGATTGGTATCCACAATCATGTTAGGATGAGCCAATGACCGTTCCTCGTACAAAGCTGCCACATGAACAAGATCTTCGTAATGATAGTTCGGTATGCTTCTTCCGGAAATATCAACGGATCCTCTGAGCACGGCATGTGTTAATGGATTTCCATCAGTGCTAACTTCCCAACCATTGTAAATAAATATGTGCGGCATCTGGGCAGCCTCGATCGCATTGAACATCACCGACAGATCGCCACCGGTAGGGTTTTTCATCCCTGCGGGTACGTCCAAACCGCTGATTGTGAGGCGATGCTGTTGGTTTTCAACGGATCTGGCGCCTACCGCCACGTAGCTGAGAATGTCCTCCAGATAAGGAAAGTTTCCAGGATACAACATCTCGTCGGCGGCAGTCAGGTGAGACTCTCGAATGGAACGAATATGCATCTGTCGGATCGCATAGATGCCTTCGGCTATGTTCGGAGCCTTCTGCGGGTCCGGCTGGTGCCCCATACCTTTGTATCCGGCACCGGTGGTCCTTGGTTTATTCGTATAGATGCGGGGTACCAGCAGCAGCCGCTCTTTCACTTCCTCCTGTACCCGTGCCAGTCTGGAAACATACTCACATACGGCATCCTCCTGGTCGGCGGAGCAGGGGCCAATCACAACCAGAATGCGATCACTCTTACGCTCGAAGATGTCTATAATCTCGCGATCCCGCTCTGCCTTACACTGTTTCAGTTCGGCGGATAGGGGCATCTTATCTTGTGTTTCGGCAGGTGTCGGTATTTGCTGAATTCGGTTAAAACTCATTTTAGAATTTACTCCCTGGTATGACTGATTATGACGGCGGGTTCAATCTTCGTGGTCTCCAAGGTCCTGTTCCAGCCGGCGGGACTCGTCTATAATCTGGCGAAAGATGCGTTGGGCGGCTTCATGACTCAGCGGACCCTGATTCAATTCTTTAATACGATTGAGAATTTTCGTCTCCCTGTCGGGCGCATAGATGGGTTTCCCTGTGGCATGCTTGATCTTGCCAATCTCGAGGGCACAACTGGCACGCTCATTCAGAAGCTTCAACAGATTCTGATTGAGTTCATCGATCTGATTTCGCCAATGCTCGATGTCCATCAGGATTCCCCCTTTAACGGGCGAGTTAGGGTCTCGACGAACGCACATACTTTCGAAACGAGTTCGGGATCTCCCTCGTGCTCACCAATTCTGCGAACGATTGCGCTCCCTACTACAACGGCATCGGCATAACCGGCCAGCTTGCCCGCCTGTTCGGGTGTTGAAACCCCGAACCCAACGGCAACGGGTTGGTCGGTATGGACGCGAATCTCTCTGACCATGTCCTGGATACTTGCGGCCAGGTCTTCTCTTTCTCCGGTCACTCCAACTCGGGATACATAGTACACGAATCCAGTAGTTTGAGATGTGATTAGCGCGATTCGATCCTTACGGCTTGTGGGGGCAATCAAGAATATGGTATCCAGTTGTTTAGCATCCATACTGGACTTGTACTCACCAGCCTCTTCTGGTGGAAGATCAAGTACCAGAATGCCATCCACGCCTACTTCTGAAGCTCTATCTACCAATTTTTCCAGGCCGTAATTGTGAACCGGGTTGAAGTAGGTAAATAGCACAACGGGAATTTCAGTCTTTGTCCGAAGCCTCTCCACCAGATCCAGAACATCCCCGAGAGAAACCCTGTGCCTCAGCGCCCTCTGGGAAGCCTTCTGGATCTCGGGCCCGTCTGCAAGGGGGTCCGAAAAGGGTACGCCAAGCTCGATGATGTCCACACCTGCTTCTTCCAGTGCCGGCACCAACTGTTCCGTTGTATCGAGATCCGGATCGCCTGCGGTAACATAGGCAATAAACCCGGTCCTACAACCATCCTTCAGTTCCGTAAATTTGCTGGCTATTCTTGACATAATCTCCTGCTTCGCCGTGTTGTTATAGAATACCCTCGATGAACTGCGCCGCCTGCTGCACGTCTTTATCACCCCGGCCGGAGAGGTTAACCAAAACCAGCTCGTCTTTGCCCATCTGTGGTGCCAGCTTGCAGACCTCCGCAATGGCGTGAGCGCTCTCCAGTGCCGGAATGATACCTTCCGTTTGGCTCAGCCTTTGAAATCCTTCAATTGCTTCATCGTCAGTGGCAAAGGTGTATTCCGTTCTCTCCCGATCCCTGAAATAGCAGTGCTCAGGGCCGACGCCAGAATAGTCCAACCCTGCCGATACAGAATGTGTAAGCGCAATCTGACCATCATCGTCTTGCAGCAAGTAAATTCTTGAACCGTGCAGAACCCCCAGTCTTCCGCCGTTGAATCTGGCGGCGTGTTCACCAGAATGGATCCCACGGCCTCCGGCTTCGACGCCCAGCATCCTCACATTAGCGTCACCGAGGAACGCATGAAAAAGCCCCATCGAATTGCTACCCCCGCCAACACACGCCACAAGACATTGCGGCAGCTTGCCTTCCTTCTCGAGAATCTGGGCCCTGGCCTCCACCCCGATCACTCGTTGAAAATCTCGCACAATCATCGGATAAGGATGAGGTCCCAGCACGGATCCGAAGATATAGAATGTGTCGTCCACACGAGCGGTCCAATCCCGAATCGCCTCATTGATCGCATCCTTGAGTGTTCGGCTTCCAGAATCGACACCTGTAACTGTTGCACCCAGAAGCCGCATCCGGAATACATTCAAGGCCTGGCGTTCCATATCCTCCGTGCCCATGTAAATCTCACACTCCAAACCGAACATCGACGCAACGGTTGCCGTGGCCACACCGTGCTGACCTGCACCGGTCTCGGCGATTATCCGGGTCTTGCCCATTCGCTTGGCCAGGAGGATCTGGCCCATAGCATGGTTGATCTTGTGTGCACCGGTATGGGCAAGATCTTCTCTCTTCAGAAAAATCTTTGCGCCGCCCAACTGTTTCGTGAGCCGCTCAGCAAAATACAGGGGCGTAGGTCTACCCACGAAATCTCGAAGATATAGATCCAGCTCCGCCTGGAACTCTGGATCCGCCTTAGCTTCGGTGTATGCGGCCTCCAGATCCTGCAGGAGGGCCATCAATGTCTCGGGTACGTATCTACCGCCATAGGGGCCAAAATGTCCACCGGAATCTGGCAAAACCTCATTGGCCAAATGCTCTGACGCCATACAATTTCCTCTCTGTTCAATGGATAGACGCTATCCATTCAAATGCAAGAACTTTCGTTTTCCCACCTGAAGAATTGCCTCTGCATCCGGAGAAACAACCTCCTTCTGATCTTCTATCCTGCGTCCATCGATCTGTACACCGCCCTGCTGAATCAGCCGGCGACCTTCGCTCTTACTTGGCGTGAGCCCTGCATTCACCATCAGGTCTAGCAGGCCTACAGGTTCATCGATCTGAAAGGTCGGAATGTCTTTTGGCAAATCGCCCTTTTGATGAACGCGTCGGAAATGAGCCTCTCCCTGGTCCGCGCCTCCCTTACCATGAAAGATATCAACAATCTCCCAGGCGAGTTTGTGCTTAGCCTCCATTGGATGGATCGCGCCCTTCTCAAGATCCGACTTCACCTTCGCAATCTCATCCAGCGACCATCGAGTCACCAGGTCGAAATAGTTGGGCATGGCCTCATCCGGCAAACTCATCGCCTTCCCGTATTGCTCTTCAGGTGGCTCATCAACTCCGATGTAATTGCCGGTGGACTTGCTCATCCGCATATGCCCGTCGGTCCCAACCAGAATCGGGACGGTGAGACACACCTGCGGTTTCTGTCCGAAAGATTCTTGCAATTTCCTGCCCGCCATAAGATTGAACAACTGTTCCGTAGCCCCAAGCTGAACATCCGCTTCCAGGACCACTGCGTCGTAACCTTGCATCAGCGAGTAAAAGAATTCGTGCATCCAGACCGGGTCCCCGTCATCCCACCGCTTTCGGAAATTGTCACGGCTGAGGAACTGCTGAACGGTGAAATTGGCTGCCAGCTTGATCACTTCCTCGAAGGTGAGTTTCTGAAGCCAGTCCGCGTTGTATCTTACCTGGGTACGATCTTTGTCCAGGATCTTAAAGGCTTGGTCTGCATAGGTCCTGGCAAACTCAGCAACCTGATCCAGCGTCTGCTGTGGGCGGGCGCTGTCTTTATCCGAAGGATCGCCGACCAGACCGGTGAAATTTCCGATCAGGAAGGTGACCTCATGGCCGAAGTCCTGAAACTGCCGAAGCTTTCGCATGGTCACCGTGTGACCAAGGTGAATATCGGGCGCCGTAGGATCATACCCGCAATAAACCTTCAGGGGACGGCCTGACGCCAGGCGATCCCTTAGCTCCTCACCCATCCGCTCCTTCAGCAATTCGTCCCCGTAGTCCACGCCACGCATCAGAATCGCCAGCTGCTCGTCAACCGACTTCTTCATTTCTGCTCCTGACCTTTCAATGCGCTGAAGAATGCCCGGATTTTATCATGATCCTTGATGCCGGGCTTCGCCTCAACACCACTGCCGCAGTCCACTCCGTACGGGACAACCGTTCTTACAGCCTCAGCTACGTTTTTCGGGTTGATTCCTCCCGACAGGATGATACGTCGATCTCGAGACACCTCCTGCGCCACCTTCCAGTCGAAGGTCTGGCCCGTGCCGCCATACAGCCCGGTTCTTGCTGTGTCCAGCAGGAAGGTGTCCACAGGGAAGGCATCCAGAGAACAGGGATCAAATTTTTCACCTACCCTAAGTGCTCGAATTACCGGGACCGAGAAGCCTTCGCAGTCCGCCGGTGACTCGTCTCCGTGAAGCTGAACCGCTCTGAGCCCCACACCCTTCACGGTAGCATCGATCTCGGCACGATCCGTGTTGACGAACACCCCCACTGGAGTCACAAAGGGTGGAAGATCGGATACGATTTCCGCGGCCTCATCCGGGTGAATATATCGAGGGCTCGGTGAATAGAATATGAATCCCACGGCATCGGCACCTTGTTCTGCCGCCAATTGTGCATCCTCGGACAGTGTGATGCCGCATATCTTCATACGCACCCTCATAATTCATACACCATCAGGCCCCCTGCGGCACAGGAAATTCCGCCATGGATGCCTTGAATTTTTCGAGATCGGACTCGGGCAACTCGTAATCTACAAGCTCACCCCCGAAGTACTTGTCATATCCCAAGAGGTCCATCAATCCATGTCCAGACCAATTGAAAAGAATCACTTTCTCTTTTCCTTCCTCGCGCGCTTTCTTTGCCTGTTCGACCACCGAGGCCAGAGCATGCGAAGTCTCAGGTGCAGAAATAAACCCTTCCGTCCGCGCCCAAAGCACACTTGCCTCGTAACTCTCCAATTGGTGATAGGACCGCGCCTCGATCAGATTGTCCACAACCAGTTGACTGATCAGGGGAGCGACTCCGTGGTATCTCAATCCGCCTGCATGGATGGGAGCAGGAACAAAGGTATGACCGAGGGAATGCATCGGCATCAGAGGAGTCATCCCTGCGGTATCTCCAAAGTCGTACGCGAAATCAGCTCGGGTAAGTGTCGGGCAGGCCTTGGGCTCGGTGGCAATTACTGTTAGCTCTTTGCCATGGATCTTGTCGCGCAGATAGGGAAACGCCAGGCCGGCGAAATTGGACCCACCGCCAACACAACCAATCACTACATCCGGTTCGGCTCCGATTTTCGCCATTTGTTTCTGAGCTTCCAGGCCTATGATTGTCTGATGCATCAACACGTGATTGAGAACACTGCCCAGCGAGTACCGGGTATCTTCGCGAGATAAGGCATCTTCCACAGCCTCACTGATGGCGATTCCCAGACTTCCAGGCGTATCCGGCATTTCTGCTAGTATTTTTCTTCCACATTCCGTCTCGTTACTGGGACTCGGCAGACATTCGGCGCCCCAAACAGCCATCATCATCTTTCGGAAGGGCTTTTGCTCAAAACTGATCCGGACCATGTAGACCTTGCATTCCAGACCATATTGACTGCAAGCAAAGGCGAGGGCACTGCCCCACTGCCCGGCCCCGGTCTCTGTGGTGAGACGTTTGACCCCAAATTCCTTGTTATAATACGCCTGGGCGATTGCCGTATTCGGCTTGTGACTGCCTGCCGGTGAGACCCCTTCATTCTTGTAGTAGATTTTAGCCGGTGTATCCAGAGCTTTCTCAAACGCACGGGCGCGGTAAAGTGGGCTGGGGCGCCAGAGAAGAAGCTTTTCGAGAATTCCTTCCGGAATATCGATCCACCGCTCCGTGCTCATCTCCTGCTCCACCAGGTTCATCGGAAAAATAGGCGCGAGATCGTCCGGACCTACAGGCTGCCTGGTCCCCAGATGAAGAGGGGGTTGTACAGGATGCGGCATGTCTGCCTGAATATTGTACCACTGTCTTGGAATTTCACTGTCTTCGAGAATCACTTTCGTTTCCATCTGTTCACCTCCCAAGAAGTTTGCGAAGACTTCGACCAATGTCGATTTCCCGCATCAAACGCTCCCCAACAAGAACGGCATCTACTCCGGCATCTCTCAGTCGCACAATTTCATCGCGATTGCTGATACCGCTCTCACTGACAATAACACGATCGTCAGGAACAGACTCCAGAAGACCGAAAGTCGTCTGAAGATCGGTCTCGAAGGTCCTGAGATCTCTATTGTTCACGCCGACAATATCTGCACCGATATCGAGCGCGAGAAACAATTCCTCCTGGGTATGCACCTCCACAAGTACGTCCAGCATCAATTCCTTCGAAATCTCAAACAGCCTCCCCAACACCTCAGGGGATAGTGCAGAGACGATCAGTAGCACTG
>CAVOEZ010000137.1:0-8489 GCA_963694355.1 Latescibacteria bacterium UBA2968
ACTTTATGGCTTCTTGAAGCTGGCTTATGGCATTCTTGAGGTCCACACGGCTTGGGTAGCGCACGCCACCTTTATAATAGAGCTGATCCAGGACGGCGTCTTCAGCCTCGGCGCCCCGGACACCGGCTACGGTGCGGGTCTGCTGCGTTTCATATGCCTGTTTCTTGGTGACCTTCTGGATGTTTTTCCACCGGTTCAGGAATGCGTTGGAAACCTTCACCTTCGTGGTATCCTCTGCTTCGGGCTTGACGTCCTCTTTTGAGGATTCTGCTGCCTTTTTCTCTTCCGCCACGGCTGGAGATGCAAATGCCAATCCAATCACCAGCAACAGCAGGGCCTTGAGAATTCGTAAATGCATAATATTTGCCTCCTTTTAGATTTCAGATCTGATCGGCGGAGCATTGTGCCACCGGAATGATATCTCTTGCGTGAGATACATATACATAAATTCGATGACAATGGTTGGTGATGTGAGACACACCGCCAAGTTAAAATTTCATAATTTCATCCGGGATAACAAGATGCGGATGCTTCAGATGTATCCCTGAATATCCTGAAAGTATCCCTAAGTTGCTATTATTAAAAGTCTTCGATCTGTCCCTTTAATGAAGGATCAAGCACAATGGCTTTTTTGTAGGATGCGAGTGCCGCCTCTTTTTTACCCTGCAAATTTAATGTGATCGCGAGGTTAAAGTGATAGCCTGCAGTCTCCGATTCAATAGAAATCGCTTTTTCAAAGAGTCTGATCGCCTCGGTATAGTCTCGTTTTTGCGTTTTGATCACTCCGAACCCATTGTGAGCATCCGCATTGTCCGGATTGAGGGCGAGAGCACGGTTGAAGGCTTCCCTGGCCTTGTCGAGTGCCTTGAGTCTCAGATATGCCGCGCCGTCGTCGTATGCTTTGTTCGATGACAGCTTCTGGAGTGTCGAGACGCCCAGTGCTGAATCTCCTGCGGGCTTTCGATCCTTCGCCTGAGGAGCGGTTATCCCCTCAATAAAATCAAGCTGTCCGAACAGATTCTGGTCCAGTTGAATTGCGGCCTGATAGGCTTCTTTCGACTCATCTTTCTTACCCTGTAAATGGTAAGTGATCGCCAGGTTCAGGTGAAATCCGGCATTTTCGGGATTCAACTGTGCCGCCTTACTGAACAGATCAAGGGCTTCGTCGTATTTTCGTTGGCGTGTCAGGACCACACCTTTGGCATTGTGGGCTTCTGCACTGCTCGGATTCAGGTTGAGTGCCCTGTCGAATGCGTCGATTGCTCTGTCGAACGCTTTAAGACGCAGGTATGCCGCACCATCGTCATAGGCCTTCTCAGCCGCCAGTCTCTGGAGTGGGTCCACCGCTGGTGCAGCGGAACGAACCGCAGCAGAGGGTGCCTTCCCAAGAAAATCCAGAATGCCCGAAAAATCCTGGTTTATCGCCACGGCTTCCTGATAGGCCTTATTGGAGGCTTCCTTCTTTCCCTGAAGGTGGAAAGCGATTGCTGTGTTTACGCGGAAACCGGCATCGTTCGGGTTCAATTCCAGTGCCTTTTCGAACATCTGCAGCGCCTCATCATACTGCCGCCTTCTGGTAAGCACTACCCCATTGGCATTATAAGCGTCGGCCAAAGCAGGATCCATAGCCAGCGCCCCTATGAACGCATCGGATGCGCGGTCCAATTGCCCGAGTCGGAGAAATGTTGCGCCAGCATCATATAGACCTTCCGCGGTGCCCATAGACACGCCAGAGGCAGTGGCAATTTGGTCGAGTCTGTTGTCGAAAAACGCAAGGTCCCTTCCAAAGAGTTCATCTATTGCCATCACGGATGGCGAGGAAATTTCCGCATCCGGCACGACCCCTGGTCTGAACGTTTGCTGTGCCTGCGAGACACGAATTTCGTTGATGAACCCGCGTTCTTTCCTGACATAATACTCTTTCGCCCCGTTTCGCCAGGCATCGGAAAAGGAAGAACCGAACAAAGTCGTTTCAACTGGAATCCAGATTCCGCCATCCCAGATGACATACTCTTTTTCATTGGTGAAGAAGTCTCCGGCATCCGCGATGCTGATTCCGCTGTCGAACATCATATAAATATGTCCGTAGGCGGGATCGTTTACATCCAGAATGGCTGTGGGGATATTCAGGTTCTCGAGCATCGAGCAGAAAATTGCGGTGCAGTCATCGCAGTCACCGATCTTGGATTGTAGAAATTCGTAAGGATACTTTACCGAGTCGAATACTGAATCGTCTTCGAAAATTTCGAGGTAGGGCGTTGTTTGATCCTGCTGGTATCGAAGACCGTAAACGCTAAGTGCATCAAAGATGAGAGCGGCTTTTCCCATATTGTTATGGGGGAACTTTCGCTGCAGAAGATCAACGTAACTACTTACAACCCCACGGGCGAAATTTTCGACCGTTCTGCTTTCCGGTGTAATGAATGCCCCGATTCGTTCGGGGTTTGACCAGCTCAGCTTTCCTTTTCCAAGCACGTAGATACTGCTGAGTTTTTTGCTGGTCGTCTTGGTACTCCTGCCGCTCGCGTAAGACACTTTTACAGTGGGCTGTACAAGATTGTCATAGTAGGAAGCCTGTGTAGCGAGCAGATCCTGGGGGAAGGTCAACCTGAAGCCATATCGCTGGGTGCTCTGTGGTGGCAGCGTGACCGTCTCTTCGTGTGGTATTTTGGTGAGCGTTGGGATCTCGATGCTGACCGTAACAGAAAGTGGATCCTGAGACACATTCCGGATGACCACATCCACGAAGTCGCTCTCTTCGTAGGTTTTGTACAGGGATTTGAACACTGGAGCTGGTCGGACAAGCGCATCTTTTACGGAAATCAGAGACGTGTTGTAGGAGTAAGATACCGCAGCATGATGTGTGACCGGAAGCACGGGATGATGTTCGTAGGCGTAATCCAGTTTGAAAGCGTTCCACCGCAATCCGAATCCCAGGGCGTAGGTTAAAGTCTTGTCCGCGCCACCGGGAGGTGACAATTCACGATTTAGGCCCCCCCTCACAACGAGGGCCGTTGCAGGTTGATACTCTGCCCCAAAATGGATCCGGTTATCCACATCCATCGAGAGTGTGAGATCCTTCATTGCCTTGAAACCTGCACCGACACGAAGCGTCTGGGGCAATATCTCTTCTTTAGCCTGCGTATCGCTGTCTCGAACATCGGTTCCCGTGACGTCCTGCAAGGATACGCCGAACCGGAATTTGTTGAATCCCTGGGACTTGGGTGTGAACAGCAGGCCCAAATCGAACCCGAACCCCCGGGCATTTCGCAGCGTATTGCCGTTCAGGTCAATGGTCTGGGAAACAAATTTTGCACCCAGGCCAAATGACAGACTGCGGTGGGGCTGCATACCATAGGCCATATTGAAGATCTGAAAGGTATCGGTGAGTTCGGGATCGCTGAAGCCTTCTCGTGACCAGTTCAATCCCAAAGCGTGTTTTTCGAAGAGTGGGAAAACGTAAGCGGCCTGACTGTTGGTCAGTCCGATTCCGTATCTGTCCGCCATCGAAAAACTCAATTCCTGGCGCTGCAGGCCTGGTATACCGGAGGGATTCCAGAAGACCGCCGAGGCGTCATTTGCAAGTCCTGTGAGCGATCCTCCAAGCCCGACGCTACGCGCAGAGATGCCAACCTGCGGCTGGTCTCCCGCGTGGACCGACACTGCCAGGACAAGAAGCGCGATCATGCTGTATGATAGAATTCGAGTCATAGGTTTACAGGATTACTGCTGAAGGATCTCGATTGTAGAACCGGACGATACGTTATTTCGAGTTACAGTAGAACCGTCCGGAAAAACTACTTCGACGGTGTATGATACCCCGGACTGCACCCCGAATACCACTTCCTGTGCATCTGAATCAGATGTAATGTGATGATGGCCCCGGAGCAATGCCCCGGAAAGCAATTTAACACGTGCCCCGATCCCGTCTGCCGCGTCCTTCCGCCTGGGCCGCACCTTTATGGTGCTGGTTCCAGCAGTGGTGTTGCGGTAGAGTTGTCCAGGAGGGTATGAAGGAAATTGGCCGCTCAGGAGATAGAGGTCGATGTTGCCGTCATTGTCGTAATCGGCTGCACCTGCAGATATGCCGAATCGTCTGGAACCGCTAACACCCGAGCTGCCGGTGTTGTCCACAAATGTCCCATTATCGTACTGGAGGAGCGTGCTCACCTGCCCGGCTTCGGAATCCGCGCCATTGGCCACTGCAACATCGAGATCGCCATCGGCATCAAAATCGCCAAACGCGCTGGACCAGCTTATCCACGATCCGGAGATCGACTTGGTGTCTCCTGCGGCCACATTAACGAACTGATCGTTGCCGTCATTTCGGTAGAGAGAATTTGCGCCGATATTTGTGAGAAACAGGTCGAGATCGCCATCCGTATCAAAATCGACCCACCTGGCAGTCTTTCCCACATCGGTGTTGTCCAGCGACAGGGCGCATCCTACTTCCGAAAAGGATGTTCCGTCATTTCTGTACAAGGCGTTGTTCTGTTCACGATTGACCACGTACAGATCGAGATCTCCGTCCCCATCGTAGTCCCCCCAAGCCGCGTGTTCACTGTCGCGGATGTCGGCCACCTTCATTGAGACAGCATCTTCGAAAAATGTGCCATTCCCGTTGTTGACATAAAACGAATTTTGGAAGAAATATTTGCAGAGGTAGAAATCCAGGTCCCCATCCCCATCGAAATCTCCCCAGGCTCCGGAGATCTCGCTCCCCTGCGAGATTACATTGACCGCAGCGCTACCCGTAGCCCTGCTGAAACTACCGCTTCCATTGTTCGCATAAAGCTGATCCTGCTCGGAAAAATTCACTACATAAAGGTCCAGATCACCATCGTTGTCATAGTCGGCCCAATGGGCGTCAATGGAGTTTCGAGTGTCCGCCACACCGGAGGACGCTGCGACATCCGTAAAGGAACCGTTTCCGTTATTTCTGTACAGTCGGTTCGTTGATACAACCGGGCTGATCGATTGACCCCAGTTGGTCACATACAGATCCTGATCACCATCGCCATCGTAGTCCCCCCAGGCGAGATTGGTCGCCAACCGTACCTGGTTTCCGGACAGAGAGTTGGCGATACCGGCCTGGGTGGTAGCGTCAGAAAACAGGGGTTGGGAATCTGCAAAAAGCGGAAAGCCCAGCCACACTGTAAAGAAGATGGATAACGATCGAATCATAATTTGGAGACCGGATTAATCGTTTATTACGGCAACAGTTTTGTGTGATTTTGAACCATCTGAATCGATCACCACGATATACAGACCACTGCGAACGATCTTTTGGTCTTCGTCCTTCCCATCCCAGGTGAAGACCTGTCGGCCCGGTCCGAGCTGGCGACCCGGCTCAAGAATTCGCTGGAGTTGCCCATTTCTATTGTAGATCTCGATCCGTACTGTGGCTGCTGAAGCTAGGCCAAAGGAGATGTCAGTGGTTGCGAACAGAGGCGAGCCGGCCAGTCTCGAGAGGACATTTCCAGAGGATTTGGGTGAAAATGCACGGTTGCTGAATTCGATTTCATCACTGGTGCCGGCCCCTGCCGCAGATTCCTGGATCAAACCAAAGGTCCCTAATTGAGATACGGGCACCCTGAATTGGTTTGCGGATGCATCATAAGTGCCACCGATCCTTGTCCAGGTTGAACCTTCAAAGCGATAAACCGCCAGGTTCGGAGCGGCGCTTGCTACCTTGAATGCCAGAGTAGCGGATTTCTGAGGTGTGAATGCCGGCGTTGAGACAATTTCATACGCTCGTCCAACGAGATTCCCAACATCGGGCTCAACAAGGAACTCGATGGGAGTAATGCTGATGCTCGGGTTTTGGGAGAGATCTCCAGCCTGTAAACTCGGGAATACGGTAAGTTTCACAAGACCATCGCCGCTTTCAATGACGGCGCCCGTTCCCGGGAGGACCAGGGTATGGATTACGGCTTCGAATCGATTCATCTCGTTTGCTTTCAGGTCTCTGGCTCCTGCGACTGAGACGACGACAGTTCCACTTGGGAAGGGATTGGACACGTCCGATTCGCCTATCCAGAGGTTGCCACTGAAGTTCAATTGTTTGACCGGTATTTCGCTTTCGCCAGAGGTGAGCCTGAGTGATACTGACGGTGAAACGGTATTGTCCATTCCGGCGGGTTCATCCTGGAATGTAATAACAACGGTGATACGATTTGCCGATCCAAGGGCCCTGGGCTGCACATCTACACTGTCCACGGCTGGCTTAATGGTATCGATGATGAAAGATTGCGGGGGCGACCAGTCGGAAGTGGCAAGTCCGTTGTCTATCGCGCGAACGGCCCATACGTAGGTTCCGCTATCCAGATTGTCCAATACGTGGCCAGGACTTCGAATAGGACCGTGTCCTGAAGATTGGGTGCCCGATACGACCTTGTCCGGCTCTGCTGCTGTGCCCACACGAATTGCATAGGTAATTACATCTGCCGGTGTGTTGTTCAGATCGGAACTGGGGGTCCAGGACAGGGTGAGTTGACTGCCCTGCGTAGCGGCTGCCAGATTTTCCGGCATCGAGGGTGCACGATTGGGGTTAAATCTGGATTCGAGGTTGTCGTTCGCCCGGGTGACGGGTAGAAATGTCACTTCGTCGAGTGTTGCTCGACCACTGCTCAACAGGTCAAGATCGAAATCGCTATCGTAGTCCACCCAGCTTACGGTCGAAAAATCGACGCCCAGCAACACATCCATTGGGACGCGCTCAAGAGATCCGGACTGATTGCGATAGACTTGCAGAATTCTACCGGTGGCCGCCTGGCCGCACAGAGCGAGGTCCATATCGCCATCGTTGTCAAAATCACCCCAGGCCAGGTCGCTGCCTGCCGCACCACTTAGATTTGCTCCAGATTCGGACAGCACACCTGATCCATCGTTTACATAAACCGATGTGGCAAGCGTGAATTGCGCTGTGAGTCCTGTGAGGGCAAGATCGAGATCACCATCGTTGTCCAGGTCCCCCCAGGCCAGCCCGCTGGCCCTGAGTCCGGGGAGCGAGGTTCGATCGTCTACAAGGAGGGTTCCCACAGGCCCGTTTCGATAAAGAATGGTTTGGGAGTTTCCCTGATCGTCGGACTGTCCCATGGTGACCAGGTCGAGATCTCCGTCGTTGTCATAATCTCCCCAGGAGAGGTGTCCGTTGTCGAGCCCGGTTAAAACCTGTCCAGTGTCCTCTTCGAAATTTCCTCCATCATTTCGAAAGATGCCCGCGACACGATCACCCGGGACATTGCCCATCAGAGCAAGGTCCAGATCACCATCGTTGTCATAGTCTCCCCAACCCACACTGCTTGTCGCCATTTGCGGAAGGTTCTCAACACTGTTCAGCGTAATCGCAAAGTCGTTACTCTCGAGCCGGTTGCGATACAGGTGTGTGTACCGATTTCCGCTCTGGTCGCCACCGGTCAGGGCAAGGTCAAGGTCTCCGTCGTTGTCAAGATCACCCCAGGCGAGGCTGCCGTCCTGCACACCCTGAAGGCCGATGGAGCTGTTTTCTGTGAGAATTCCCGCATCATTTCGGTATACCAGTCCCCTGCTGACGCCATCCACATCCCGACCTGCCAGAGCCAGATCCGGATCGCCATCGTTGTCATAATCTCCCCAGCTCATCGCACTATTTTGCAACGGACGAAGGCTCTGGACGGAGCTGACAAGGTCATCCACGCGGAACTGCTGCTCAAAGGATTCGGGCGAAGTAAGAAGGCCCCCATCGGTTGCACGGACACTCCAGTAATACGTATCCCTTGCCAGCGGAATCGCCAACTCGAGCGTTCTGCTGTTGCCCACGTTGCCGGTTGTGGAACGTAACGCCCCTGAAAAGGCATCGTGCCCATTCTCTTCTCTACCAATTCTCAAGGTGTAGGAAAGCCCGGTCGATGAGGTCTCGCTGTCTGACCCGTCATTCCAGCTGAGTACGACCCCTGATCCGGTTACGATGGGTGAGCTGAGCTGCGTAGGAGCGAGCGGCGCCCGGTTGGACGAAGCCAGACTGCCGGTGTACAAGTGAGATGACCGTTTGCCAACATCATCTTCACCTGTTATCAGAAGATCGATCCCGCCGTCGGAGGTCAGATCCACCCATGCCAAATCCCCTCCTCGAAGACCCGCGAGTTGCAGACTAGTGTCTTCCTGCAATGTCCCTGTCGGCCCGTTGCGCAATATGAAGGCTTTTCTGTCCGACACGCTGGTCTGGCCGGCTACCCCCAAATCCAGGTCTCCGTCCGCGTCTACGTCTGCCCATCCCAGGGCGCCTACCAGTCTGGTTGCACTGATGCTGCTCTCTCGAAGGATGCCTGCCGTGTTGTTATAGACCTGCAGGGTAGCCTCCCACTCGTTATTCCATCCAGATATCGCCAGGTCCAGGTCGCCATCGTTATCCAGATCTCCCCAGGCAAGGTCACCATTTGCCACAGGCAACAGATCAGGGTTCCGATCATCTCTGGCGAGGGTGCCTCCATTCAAATTAAGATATACGA
>CAVOEZ010000138.1:0-8419 GCA_963694355.1 Latescibacteria bacterium UBA2968
GGCCGATAGAGATGGGTTTCGATCTGTCTCTGCACAGCTGCACGAAGTATTTGAACGGTCACTCGGATATCGTGGCAGGGTGCGTGATCGGTCGCGGCGGTTTGGTGGACAAGGTCGTACATCGCCTGAACCACTCGGGCGCCTGCCTGGACCCGCACGCCTGTTTCCTGCTTCACCGGGGAATGAAGACGCTTGCCCTGCGAATGACTCAGCAAAACGCGAACGCGGTCGCCCTGGCCGAATTCCTGGCGTCGCACGAGGCGGTCGATCAGGTGAATTACCCGGGGCTTCCGGATCATCCTCAGTACGATCGGGCGAGGGATCTGTTCGAAGGGTGCGGTGGGGTGCTGAGTTTTGAAATGGCTGGAGACGCCCGTGCGGCGGACGAGATGATCGACCGGCTGGAACTACCGATTTCTGCACCCAGTCTGGGCGGCGTGGAGACGTTGATCACCCGACCGGTTACGACCTCTCACTCAGGGCTGTCACCTGAAGAGCGCAAGGCGGCCGGGATAAGCGATCGCCTGATTCGCGTGGCTGTTGGGATCGAAGCCGCAGAGGATTTGGTGGCGGATTTTAGGCGGGGGTTGGGGTAGGGAATTGAGAGGGTGGATCGAGAGGCTGGGGACTGAGAGGCTGGATCACAGAATACACAGAGTCCCCACCCCCCGGGGCACCAGAAGGCACAGAGCCGGCCGGACCCGGCTAGAGGGGGTGAGCGGTAGAGTGGAATTGAGAGGCAGGATCACAGAATACACAGAGTCCCCACCCCCAGGCGCACCAGAAGGCACAGAGCGGCCCGGCCCCGGCCAGAGGCGGTGAGCGGGTGGGTGGTGGGGTGGAATTGGGGGAGGCTGGATCGAGAGGCTGGATCACAGAATACACAGAGACCACCCCCCCGGGCTCCAAGAGGGCACAGAACCGCCCCTCCCCCCCTTAGGCCGTGAGCGGGTGGGTGATTGTACACGGGAATTCGCAGGTCTTCAGGAGATTTGTTTTGGCGAGCAGACAGCGGAGCGTTCGGATCGGGATGTTGAAGGCGATGCCAGCGAAGTGGGACGTTGAGGGAAACTGGGCGATTTTTGAGGAGCAATTCAAGCGGCACAGAGGAGATGATCTCGATATTTTTATTACCCCTGAGTGTTTTCTGGACGGTTACGCCGTGACTGAGGAGAAGTGGACGGTTCGGCGATTTCGGAAGGTCTCCCAGGAGGTGAAGACCAGCAGCTATATTCGGAAGGTGAGGGGACTCGCCCGGAGATCGAATACAAATATTGTGTTCGGGTTCACCGAATTTCTCGAAGGCAAGTTCTACAACGCGGCTCTGCTGGTTGGGCGCGACGGCAAGATCGTTGGGACCTATTACAAGACGCACCTGCAAAATCACGATCGGCGGTTCGCCCGGGGCGAGGATCTGCCCGTGTTCGATCTGGATATCGGTAAGGTAGGAATCGTGATTTGCGCCGATCGACGCTGGCCGGAATCGATGCGAGCGCTGAGGCTGAAAGGTGCGGAGATCTGTTTGATGCCTACCTACGGAATGTGGCATCTGGATAACGAATGGTGGATGAGGACACGGTCCTACGAGAATCAAATGTACGTGTGTTTCACCCATCCCTCGGTCGCGCTGATCACCGATCCCAGGGGTGGTTTGGAAGCGAAGCTCCAGTCGAGCGATCCGGCGGTGCTGGTGCACGAGATCGACCTGGCAAATGTAAGGGAGGACAATCACCTTTCGAATCGCAGGCCCGAGCTTTACGGCATATTGGTGGATGAAGATCACCCGTCCAAACAGGAGAATTATGAGCCTGCACAAGTGGGTGGCGGGAACCCAAGAAGCGGCGCGCGTGGCAAGTCCAACAGGAGATAGTTTATGCCATTCAAGGTAGGTTTGATCGGCAACAGGGCACACCAGATGAGCTACGGACCCGTCCTCGAAGGTCGCGAGGACTGCACGATCGTGGCGGCAGCCGAACACAACGCCGAAAAAGCCAAACCCCTGGCGGATCGGTTCGGTGTTTCCTGCTCGGAGGATTACGATTCCGTGCTCGAGAATCCAGAAGTGGATATCGTGTCGATCGCCACGGACTTTTATTTGAAGCTGCCGTTGATCAGAAAAGCGGTTGCTTGCGGGAAACACGTACTCGTGGACAAACCGATCTCCCGGACCGTGCTGGAGGCGAGAGGGATTTACGACGCGCTCCAGGGCGCGCGTATTAAGTTGGTTCTGAGCTATCCCATTCGATATCAGGCCGGTCTCTCCTGGCTGATTCGTGGACTGAAGTCCGGCGAATACACCAATCTCACTTCCTACGCGCACCACTTTGTGCGCCAGTTCAAGGACAGCGATCTGATGCAATATGTGAGCTATCCCACGCCGCTGAGGGTTAACGGAGGAGGGGAGTTGATGAATTTGGGAAGCCACGCGGTGGATCTGGTCCATCATCTGTTCGGGTTACCCAAAAAGATTTTCGCACATATGGAAAACGCCTACTGGCAGGAGTACGAGGCATTCGCTACGGAAGATATGTCGACGCTCGTACTGGAATATGACAAGTTCGCTGCAACGGTTGTGACCGGGCGAAACAAGATTCGGGGTAATGAGGGGCCCTCGGTGAACACGGTGGACGTGACCGCCCAGGGCTACTGGCTTCGAGCGAACGGTGATAGCGCCGCCAGAAATGGCGAGGCCGTGCCGCTGGAAAAGCCCGCCCTGGGGATCTCCGAGTCCTGTGTGCAGGAGCTGATCGACTGTATCCAGGAGGATCGTGATCCGGTAATGGGTGTGTCGGACGGTCTTGGGATAGCACAGATTACGACCGCGGCCTATCAGTCGGCAAAGTGCGGTTCTTTCGTTTCGCTGCCGCTGGAAGACGAGGATCACCCCGGGATCGCGCCGGAAGAGCAGGTGATCGATGGATATTTGGACTGAGGATTAAGGAGGTGGGTGATGGGCAAGTCTAAGAACAGCGACAAGAATGACAGGCCGAAAATTCGGTTTATGGCGACCCTGTGGACATTGACCGGATACGGAAGCAAGAAAAAGGAGTGGACGGTAGAGCAGAAGCTCAAGCAAATCAAAAAGGTGGGCTTCGACGGATTCCTCGGCCGTGTTCCACTTGTCACGCCAGAGCAGGTGGCAAACTCAGGGCTGATTTTCGCAGCGACTTCCGATATGGCCTACGCGAAAGATGTGAAACCCAAGTTGCGAGCGATTAAAGCGGCCGGGGCGCGCTGTGTGAATATCCAGATGCTGGATCACGACACGCCTACGAAGCGAGCGGTCGACCTGGCGCGCAGAGTGATCGCCGCGGGCGATGAATTGGAGATAGACGTTGCGATCGAGATCCACCGCGATACGTGTACCGAGACTCCGGAAAAGGCTTACGCCCTGGCGCGAGGATTCGAGAAGGCTGAGAAGCGACCGCTCAAGATGACGTGGGATTTTTCCCACCCGGCGGTTGTGAAACATCTGTCGCCGCCTTACTGGGATCGCCTGGCGGAGCGGGAGGATCTGATTCAACTCGCCCAGCAGTTCCACTTTCGCCCGTTCAACGGTCATCACTGTCAAATTCCAGCGTTGGGTCACGATGGCAAGTTGACCCCTGAATTTAAGGATTGGCTCGTCTTTGCCGATCGGGTGATCCAGTGCTGGTTGTCGGCGGCGACACCGGGTCGGGAGATGTTCGTGTGTCCCGAGCAGGGCGCGCCGGGATATGATCTGTCGGTATTTCCAGACCGCTGGGAAGACGTTCAGGTGATTCGCGACGAAGTTCGCAAGGTGTGGCGTCGACGTGTGAAGAAGTGGAAGCCACCGGTCCAGAATGAGGGTGAAATAGGAAAGGAAGTATAAATGTCCAGCGCAAAGTATCGTGCAGTGATTATTGGATTGACTGGAATCGGGGCGGCGAGACCTGAGGAAAACGACAAGCTGCCGGTTTACGGAGAGATGCCCTACTCGCACGCTTCGGCGTATCACCGACATCCGGATACAGATGTTGTGGCGGTCTGTGATCTCAATGAGGAAGTGCTGGCGAACTTTCGGACGACCTGGGGTGACGTGTGGCCCGAGGTGCGGACCTACACGGACTATAAGGAAATGCTCGAGAAGGAGCAGCCTGATCTGGTGAGTGTCGCCACTTCCGATCATCTCCACGCAGATATCACAGTGGAAGCAGCCAACGGAAGCGCGAAGGCGATTCTCTGCGAAAAGCCTATCGCCACATCGCTGGCAGACGCTGACAGAATGATCGCTGCCGCCGAAGAAAACAAGGTGCTGCTTTCTATTGAACACACGCGACGCTGGGCGCCTTCCTACCTGAGTGCAAGGGAACTGATTCGCAGTGGTGAGATCGGTCAATTGCGCACGATTGTGTGCGAGATGATGAGCCGCAGATCGATGCTTTTTCGAAATGGCACCCACCTGATGGATCTGATTTGTTTCTTTGCGGAGGGGAATCCCGAATGGGTGATGTCTGAGCTGGAGGAAGGATTCGAACACTTTACCGAATACAAAGGTGGCGGAGGACGTGATCCTTCGGAGGATCCGTCCGCTTCCGCGTATATCCGTTTCGATAATGGTGTGAGGGCTTTCTACAACTCCTACAAGGTCGATTATCCAGGATCACAGTTTTTGTTGACGTGTGACAAGGGGCAGATTCAAATCTCCGACCAGTTCGCTCGACTTGTGCAGGGGAGCAGTCACTACAGGTGGGATACGTCCGATATCCGGGTGATTCACTACACGATGGAAAAACAGCTTGCTGCGGTGGGCGAACTGATCCACGTTCTGGAAAACGGCGGCGAGCTGGTGTCCACCGGACGTGAGGCGAGGAAGACCCTGGAGATTATGCTGGGAATGCTGTTGTCTCACCAGGAAGGCAATCGTCGCGTAAATCTGAGCGCGTAAGTTCCAGCTCAAGCGATCGGGTCGA
This sequence comes from Latescibacteria bacterium UBA2968, assembly GCA_963694355.1. Lineage (GTDB taxonomy): Bacteria > Latescibacterota > UBA2968 > UBA2968. The sequence continues at coordinate 4,935 of CAVOEZ010000138.1, forward strand.
GCAGTCCCTTGCGGCGGAGGATCTCCACCACGCGATCAACCGGGACCGCCTCCCAGGTTTCACCCACGGGATCGGCTACGGATTCGGGTCAAGTGCTCGGGTCGATCAGGCCCTTGCTGCGAAGGATTTCTGCCACGAGATCAACCGGGACAGCCTCCCAGGTTTCGCCTCGGGGATCGGTCACCGTTTCTGCTTTGAATAGCGAGTTGATGATCGCCTCCTCGGTGGCTTCGGCGACCCGTTCGAACAGACCGTTGATCCGGCCCTCGTCTTCAGCGATGGCCTTGCGGCTCACCGGCATCGCCCCGGGGGTTCGCTGCGTGGTTGAGAAGGCGATGACGTAGTCGCCACTGCCGTGCCCGCCGGAAGAACCCGCGCGGGCCATTCCAATTGTCGCGCGCTTGGCCAGTCGGTTGAGTAATCGGTTGGACAAGGGGAAGTCCGTGGCGACGATGATCATTATGGAATTGCCTTCGGATTCCGATTCGACGCCCTCCCGAGCGAGCTCCTGTCCGATATCCACACCTTTGATTGTGAGTCGCCCTCCAAAATTCGACTGGACGAGCACGCCCAGGGTGCTTTCCTCTCCGTCGATTTCCATCACACGCGAAGCCGTTCCGATTCCCGCTTTGTAACCCAGTGCCCGCATTCCGGTTCCGCCGCCGACATTTCCTTCAGCCACCGGCCAACCGGTGGCTTTTTCGATGGCCTCTACGGCGTGCTCAGGTCGCACGTGGAGTCCGCCAATGTCATTCATCGAAGCGTCGGAGGTTTCACCCACTACGGGATTGAACCAGGGCACGCGCCCACGCGGTCCAAAAATGTGTTTGACCATAAATCGGACAATACCTTCGTAGACTGTGCCCACACTAAGGGAGTTTGTCAAGAGGACTGGCGTTTCGATACGACCGAATTCATCGATGAGTGACAGTCCTGCAACCGTCCCTGAGCCATTGAAGATGAAATGTCCTGCTTCCACAGGATGATCATACCAGTTGTCTCCGGGCGGAAGAATGGCTGTGACGCCCGTGCGAACAGGGCCCTCCCCAATTCGGAGTGGACCCTCGCCTTCTATTAGTGTGACGTGTCCCACACGGACACCGGGCACGTCGGTGATGGCATTGTGGGTTCCGGGTGTCGCCCGGCCGATATTGATTCCGAGTTCTCTGGCGCGTGGTCTGTTGGGCACGGCTATTCCTTTCCTTAGTTCTTTTCAATGATTCGGGGATTCAATAGGCGATCGGTACGCTGGCTCCGTCATTGCACAGCGATTGGACTGCCGATTCAGTTACCTGGAGCGCGTTCAGCCCATCCGTTTGAGTTACCGGGAATGGCTGATCCTCAAGACAACACTGTACATATTGCTCTATCTGTGATTTGTAGGCGGGTCCAAAGCGTTCGAGGAACACAGGGACCTGTATTCCGAAGTCGCGCATCTGAAATGTTTTGCGAGTGGGTCCACCGGATCTGGTAAACGTTTCGACATTCACGACCAACGGGTCCTCCTGAAACCGGCCGACGCAAATTAGCCCTCTGTCTCCGTAAATGTGCGTTTCATTCCGGTATCCGGCCACGTGATTTCTGGTGACCTGGATTTGCGCGATGATGTCTTCGGCGAATTCGAGCTGCATAAAGCCGTCGTCGTAATCCTCGGTCACCGTGGTGACCTTGTGGTTGTGCACGCTTGCGCCCAGGGCGGAAACCTTTGTCGGTCGGCGTCCGAGCAGCCAGATGGTTTCGTCGATATTGTGGACGGACATATCCCGAAGCAGTCCCGGGCTGTTGTATCCTGTTGGCGGAGGTGCGTCGTCTTCGAGGATGGAGACGATCTTGAAGACTTCGCCTATGAGTCCGCCGTCAAGAAGTTGCTTCGCGTAAATGAGGGGCGCGTCGAATCTTCTCATAAACGCCTGCATCAAAGCGCGTTCTCGATCTGGACGCTCAGCCAGATGATCACAGAACGCCCTGGCCGAGTCGACGCTGTAGGTCAGAGGTTTCTCAAGCAAGACGCGAAGGCCGGCGTTGATGAGCGGGCGCGTGTCAGATTCGTGGTCCTCGGTGCGAGAGGCGATAACGGCGCCTGTGGCGACTCCCGACTCGACCAGCGCTTCGACGGATTGAAATGCGTGAATCTTCTCTTTCTGCTCGGTCTGGAGCTGCTCCGCCACTCGCTTGGCAGTGTCGCCGTATCGGTCCACGACGGCAACCAGCGAACACTTACCGCTTTCTCGTGCCACTTCCTGAAGGTGTCTTGCGTGGAAGACACCGATTCTTCCAACGCCCACTGCGGCCGCTCTTAATGGCTCTTTCACAATGTTCTCCGGCTGGGTCAGATCCGCTCTCTACTGGAGGTAAACGGCAGCCTGCCCCTTCATTTGCAGGATGCGTATAGGATATGTGGTAGAGTATACTGCGACGTTTACATCGAGATTAAGCTGAAGACCTTGTGGGGGTGTCTCTCTCGCGAGCAAGGTGATCGTGGCGATTTGACCGCTCCAGTGAACGCTTGGCGGGGCAATAAAGTGGATGGATCGGGACGAACTGCCGGGCGGGCCCTTCAAGTCTACCTGCGATTCTTTAACGGTGACCTGTCCGTCGGGTTGTGTCAGGGAGAACCGAATCCAGCTTTTCGCATCCTGTACCGTGAAGTACTTGTTAAAGTCCACCGTAGATCCGAAGTCGATGAGGTAGCTGAACGCGGATTTCCCTGCTGCGGCCGGGACGAATACTTGGATGCCGATTGTGCTGCCTGTTGCTGGGCGAGGTGCGAAAGAGACCCCGTTGTATGTCGGTGGATCCTCCACACGGGTGTCCACCAGAATTTGAGTCTGGAGGTTGGGCGGCGAGAGCCCTCTTCCAGATACGATTTCTGGAGCAAGTACCAGGAGGATCAGAAAGAGAATCTGGATCATCATTTTGAATTCCGACTGGTAAGGATTGGCAAGCTAGATCCCAACTGGAGTAAACAGGGGATCATTGACAAGATACGCTTTTTTCATATTTTGGGGAAGCACAGGGTTGTAAGGTTTGTCACGCGTCTAAACACGCTCAGGGAGTTCCTTTGAAGGATTTAACCATAAATGGATCATTGAAAATTCGCAACTTGCAGGCAGCAGACTATCCTGCTGCGAAAGAGATTATCACGCAGTCCTTCGATGATCACCTGGGAGCGAACCCCGGTGTCCTCGATGCCTACGAGCAGGAGCCGTGGTATGATCCGGAACATCTCCTGGTCGCTGAGGTTGACGGGCAGGTTGTGAGCCAGATGGGTGTGCGCGACGGCACGCTCTGGATTGAGGGAAAGTCTTTTCCAGCCGGGTTGGTTGGAACGGTCTGTACGCTGCCTGAGTTTCGAGGAAAAGGAATTGGCGCGGAGATGATGAAGGCCGCGTTCTCCTGGATGAATCGAAGAGGACTGGCGTTGTCCTATTTGCACACTTCTGAGGCCAGGCACGGTTTCTATGGGCGATTGGGTTATCGGCTGA